>NZ_JACJDX010000009.1:0-259667 GCF_014163775.1 Shewanella sp. SR43-8
TATCGCCGATGGTAGTGTGGGGTCTCCCCATGCGAGAGTAGGTCATTTCCAGGCGCCTAATTTCTCTTTTACGAAAGAGAAGTCTCCTGATAGTGACATATCAGTGACTTAAAAAGATTTAGCATCGTGCGCAAGCAATTTGCTAAAGGAGCGGTAGTTCAGTTGGTTAGAATACCGGCCTGTCACGCCGGGGGTCGCGGGTTCGAGTCCCGTCCGCTCCGCCAACTTAAGATGAAAGCCCTAGCAGAAATGCTAGGGCTTTTTTCGTTGCGCGATAAAAAGATAGGGCGATAAAAAGTTAACAACATAAAATCCCGCGGCGGTTCGTTGAAGTGACAAGGTTGCGAGATTATAGTGCTTGACCCATCCATGGCTTGTTAGCCTCTTTATGAACAGAAAGCGGCCAGTCTTTGTCGCAAAGACTCACGGATTAAGCTCCCGTCCATTTGAGTAACGTAAGCCGAAGGCTTTTGCTGTAATGCAAAGGCCTTTTTTGTGTCTGTAATTGGGTCAAATAGGTAAAAATATTAGCGAAGTTATCACTGATACACAGATTTTTAGTTGATGTTAACTGTATCGGTGAGCCGGTATTGTGCTGTGTTAATTGAGGCTCTTTGATGCTTATATCAATATTCACCCGCGCATTTATCGATAATAGGCCTCATTTGCAATGTGAGGCCTTGGTCATTTATTTAAAAATTTATTGCATCACTTCATCTAATAAACGGTTTTAAGTCAGCTCTGTTCTATAAGGAATGCTGCTTTGTGCTCCGCTGTGTGTAACGGCTATTGATGAGGCTAAGTTAGCAAAGATTACTGCATCTGTTAATGATTTTCCTTCGTCTAATGCCACCATTAGTGCACCGTTAAATGTGTCTCCGGCTGCAACCGTATCAATTGCATTAACTATGGGCGCAGGAATGATTTGTCCTTGGCCTTTTTCACTGACATAAGCGCCTTTACTTCCAAGTGTGATAATAACGGTATTAACGCCCTTATGATGAAGATCTTGTGCTGCTTTCTCTGCGCTTTGTTGATCGATAACCTCAATGCCAGTTAATGCAAAGGCTTCAGTCTCATTTGGGGTGATGATATCGATTAAGCGCAACAAGTCATTACTCAGTTTAGCTGCTGGAGCTGGATTGAGTATGGTCGTGCAGTGATACTGCTTGGCGAGGATTAATGCCTGATGAACAGTGTCTAACGAGGTTTCTAGTTGGACTAGTACGTAATCTGCTTGAGCAAACAATGCTTGTTGCTGCTGAATGTGCTCCGCAGACAAATAGGCGTTAGCACCAGGTACAACTCCGATGCTATTCTCACCGTGTTGATTAACAAATATTACGGCAGTGCCGGTACTCTGATTAGCTATATCATAACAGCCACTTAAATTGATTCCATCAGCAGCCCAAGTTTTGCGCATTATTACAGCGTTACTATCATCACCCAGAGCACAGATGAAATATACTTTCTGTTGAGGGTTACTCAATCTCCCAGCAGCCACAACTTGGTTTGCCCCTTTGCCACCAAGTTCTAGCCGATATTGCTGACTAATTAACGTCTGCCCAGCTTGGGGTAACTCATTAAATGTTAGAACATGATCGGCATTAGCACTGCCGACAACTAATAAAGTACTCATGTTTATCCTTAGTTGCCACGCCGATCTAGTTAAATCGGCATGGCATGAGTTCGTTAGTAATCGTTTAAACGCTCAATAATAAAGTCTACAAAACCCGTTCGGTTTATATTAAACAAGACTTTGGCATTATGTGGATTGTTGGTTAATTGATACCGATCAACCACTGTCATACCTTGGGTATATTGCCCTTTAGTTTCAATGCCAACCCAGCAATCAACAGCGGTAAACAATGATGGATTGAGTAACCATGCTATGGTGCAAGGATCATGTAATGGTGCACCTGTGAAACCCCATTTAGGGTCACGATGGTAAATCATAAAGAAGTCGAGCAGTTCGGCGACGCATTTGGCTATTGGGTTGTTGATTGCTCTAATACGTTCAATATCTTCATCCATGATTTGTGCTTCGTGGGTTACATCGAGTCCGCACATCACAATCGGTAAGCCAGATTTGAATACCATGTCAGCAGCTTCTGGGTCGACAAAAATATTAAACTCTGCCGCAGGAGTCCAATTGCCCACACCTGCTGCACCGCCCATCAGTACGATACTATCTATGTTGGAATGTAATTCAGGGTGTGCAGCGAGAAACAGGGCAATATTAGTTAACGGTCCTGTAGGAACAAGGGTGACGGGGTGCTTGCTGCCACGCACCTTATCGGCCATCAGTTCAATAGCGGTTTGTTGTACTGGTGCAAATGCCGGATCGGGAAGTTTTGGCCCATCAAGACCACTTTCACCGTGAACGTTGTCAGCAATAATAAGATCGCGAGTTAATGGTTTCGGAGCGCCACTTGCAACCGGAATATCATGTCGGCCTAATAGGGTAAGTACGCGCAATGCATTGTTTAAGGTCTTTTCTGGTGTTTGGTTACCGGCACTCGTTGTAATGGCCAACACATCAAGTTTTGCTGAACTTAGTGCTAAAATAAGTGAGATGGCATCGTCATGACCGGGATCGCAGTCGAGAATAACAGGACGTTTCATGGATAATTTCCTTATTCAATAAGAAAGTATAATGTACCACTATCATTGTTGTTGGCTTAATGCTTAAAAAGTAAAATGTGATCTAAAATACCATGGCATAGTGGTTGAGATAATCGATCTGCAGTAACTTGCCTTAGCTCAAGAGTTGTTGCAAATCTCTCAATGTAATTTGTTATTAACCATGCCGTGATGGATGGGTTGTTTTACGCTACAGTGTGGTTTTATTAAGTAGGTAGGATTATGAATTGTCGTTTAGGTTGCGGTGCTTGCTGTATTGCGCCTTCTATTACTAGTGCAATACCGGGAATGCCAAATGGTAAACCTGCAGGGGTGCGTTGTATCCAATTAAATGATGCTAACTTATGTATGATATTTGGTCAGCCAGAGCGTCCAGAGGTATGCGCTGAGTTTAGTGCAAGTATCGATGTATGTGGTACTAGCAATGATCAAGCTTTATGGTTGATCACTGATTTAGAGTCATCAACATGTTAATCTGCACTTATTATTTATCTTGGATATTTTAGACCATGCAACTAACCCGATATACAGATTTTGGTATCCGCATTTTAATGTATCTTGCTGTGCAATCTGAACGTGAAACTTTGTTTCGAATTGCCGAAGTCACCAGTGTATTTGATCTTTCTTCAAATCATGTGGCAAAGATAATTCATCAATTAGGTAAGATGGGATATTTGCAAACGGTCAGAGGCAAGAGTGGTGGTTTTAGATTAGCAAAGCCAGCAGATGAGGTGGTAATAGGGCAATTGGTTCGTGATTTAGAGCACTCATTAGCGCCTATCGATTGTGAGTCACCATATTGCCGCTTTACACCAATATGCCGATTAAAAGGCGTGTTAGCGCAGGCTGTTTCAGCTTATTTAGTGGTGCTTGACCAATACACATTAGCAGATATTGTCGCGAATAAATCAGAAATTCTAGCAACGTTACCAGACTTATCTATCTCAGTGTTGCAGGTGGAGTAGGTTGAGTTGATAAAGCAACATTGAGATCATCAAATAATTGAGATGTTGGCAGTAATGTAATGCCGTTGTCATTTAAACGAGCCAAATTAGCGTTCAAAAATCGGATGGTTTCAGGATAAGGATGGGCAATAGCAATCAGCTTACCTTGTTGTTTTGATTGTGTAATTATTAGTTGGAACTGTTTTTCAAGCGCTCGCTCACTAGTATCGTTATCTAAAAATATCTGCCTTCTCATTGATGGCACACCAAGCTGCATCGCCTTGTTGCTAGCTTTAGTATATTTAGTCGTAAAGCTGTCGATAAAAAACAGTTGTCGCTCTTTTAAACTCTGCATTACCCATAACATCGGCTTATCCATTTGAGTCAGTAAGCTGCCCATATGATTATTAGCCCCTTTCGCAAACGGAATATTAGCGAACGCACTTTGTAACTGTTGTTTAATTTGCACTTCAGTCATGTCGTTGGTTAATCCTCCCGGCCCTAATGCCTTGCCATTTAAGGCTTGCATTGGCAGGTGCAACATAATTTCATGGCCTTTGTTGAAACCATCAGTGGCCAGCTTTTTTCCAAGCGGAGTATGCGGTAATACCGATAAAGTGATGGCATTGGGTAATAACAATGCGGCTTCGTCAGTTGAACGATAACCTATATCGTCAATGATAATGGCTAGTTTGGCTGCCGTGGCAGGCACGATGCTACAGAGGCAGAGTAAGATAAATAGTAGATTGCGCACGAATTTGACTTATCTAGTTGGGTGAGTTTAATTGTTCAATGACATGCATAACAAGACGATTATAAACACAGTTACATAGCTTGATATAGCATTTGTTAAGGCAGTGCTACTGAATAGCGTCGTGCAGTGTTATTTTATATCCGCTATTACTCATCCGTGAGCCGATTTTATATCGCGTTTTGTTAAGCTTAACGGCAATAATAAGCCGGATCGACGGCCTTACCTTTGTTGCGAATTTCGAAGTACAGTCCTGGCTCACTTTGTCCGCCTGAACGACCGACAAGTGCAATAGACTCACCCGTTTTGACCATGTCGCCAGGTTGCCTCAATAATGTTTGGGCGTGACCATAGAGGCTCATATAGCCCTTACCATGATCAATCACTAACACCATACCAAAACCTCGTAGCCAGTCGGCATAAATGACTTTACCTGATGCAACCGCATTGATATTTTGTCCTTCTGGCGCCGAAAGTACTATGCCTTTCCAAACAATCTGTCCTGAGCGACTGCTGCCAAAGCGTTTACTCACTCTACCTTTGGTTGGCCATGTTAATTTGGCTTTTTGATTCAATAACCCATCCATTGTTGGGTTAGATTTGGCGGCTACCATGGCTTGTTGCACGATGCGCTTTAAACTTGCCTCTTCTATTTGCAGTTGTTCTAATTCTGCGCCTTTACTCGATAAGGTGCGCTGTAATTGAGTCAGAGTTTGCTGGCGTTGACCTTGCTCTTTGGTTAATTGCAGTGCTTGTTGTTTTTGATCTATCACTAAAGCATTGAGTTTTTGCTGCGCCGTGACTTGTAGTTGTTTTACTTTATTAAGGTCGATACTGGTTTGCTTCAGCTGCTGGATAGCGTCTATACGGGCATTATTCAGAAATTGATAATACGCCAGCATACGTTCAACCGTGGCTGGATTTTGCTGGTTAAGCATCATCTTGGTGTAATCATGATTACCGGCTAAATAAGCACTCGATAATTGTTTTGATAAGGTGTCTTGCTGACTTAGTTTCAGTTTAGCTAAGTCAATTTGTTGTTTATCCAGCTCTTTAAGTTTGATGTTAACCTCAGACAATGCCTTTTGTGATTGATTAACTTGTTGAGCGGCTTTTGCAATCGCTTTTTCATCACTTTTAAGCAGTGAAATGAGCTTCTCGCGTTGCTTCGAGGTATCTTTAAGGGAGTTTTGTTGTTGGTTTATTTGCGCTTGGATAGACTTCAAAGCCGATTGGCGTGAAGACAAATCGGCACTAGTTGCCGTAAATGAGAAGATTAGAAAGCCAGCAATAATGCTGGCTTTAACAAATAAACGAGTTATCACGAGTTAATGTTTACTCTTTAAGGTCAATGATACAGCGTCCACTCATTTCTTTCGGGATGCTTTGGCCCATTAAGGTTAACATAGTTGGCGCAATATCGCTCAAACGTCCACCATCTTTTATTACCGCATCACGGCCGACATAAACGAAGGGCACTAAGTTACTGGTGTGAGCTGTAAATGCTTGTCCATTAGACAGATCTGTCATCTTCTCCGCATTACCATGATCGGCAGTAATCAAGCATTCGCCATCAACTTTAGCTAAGGCTTCAACAACACGACCGATACAAGCATCAACGGCTTCACAAGCTTTAACTGCAGCATCAAACTTACCGCTATGGCCTACCATGTCACCATTTGGATAGTTACAAATAACCACATCATATTTATTTGATTCAATTGCGGCGACCAATTTGTCGGTTAATTCAGTTGAACTCATTTCAGGTTGTAAATCGTAAGTTGCGACCTTAGGTGACTCAATTAAAATGCGATCCTCGCCTTCAAATGGCTCTTCTTTACCGCCATTAAAAAAGAAGGTCACATGGGCATATTTTTCAGTTTCTGAAATGCGTAACTGAGTTTTATGCAGATTTTGCAGGGTTTCACCTAAAGTATTCACTAAATCACTCGATGGATAGGCTACTGGAGCCTTAATATCAGCCGCGTAATCAGTTAGCATTACAAAGTTAATTTTTGGTGTTTTATTACGTACAAAACCGTCAAAATCTGGGTTGACAAAGGTGCGAGTAATTTGACGAGCACGATCTGCGCGGAAGTTCATAAAAATGAGCGCATCGTTATCGTTAAGTTCAGCAGCCTCGCCTTGAGCATCAACAATCACAGATGCAGCAACAAACTCATCATTTTCGTCACGAGCATAGGCCGCTTCAAGTGCTTCAGGCGCAGAAGCATAGGTAAACTTGCCTTTACCTTCAGTGATTAACTCGTAGGCTTGCGATACTCGATCCCAACGGTTGTCGCGATCCATCGCAAAGTAGCGACCAATAAGCGATGCGGTACGGCCATGACCTAATTCAGCAAATAGTTCATCAAAATGAACCAAGCTATTTTTAGCACTACGAGGTGGTGTATCTCGGCCATCTAAAAAGGCATGCAAGTACACTTTAGTCGCGCCGCGTTCAATAGCCATGCGACACATTGCTTCAATGTGTTCTTCATGACTGTGTACACCACCGGCAGACAACAGCCCCATAATGTGCACCGCACCATTTGCGGCAATGGCTTTGTCTACTGCATTGCTAAGCGCAGGATTTTGTTCAAACTCATGATCGGCAATCGCTTTGCTGATGCGAGTGAGTTCTTGATACACGATGCGGCCTGAGCCGATATTGATATGGCCAACTTCAGAGTTACCCATTTGACCATCAGGCAAGCCGACGTCGATACCAGAACCCGAAATAAGACTGTGAGCATATTGTGCATTGAGCTTATCTAAAACAGGAGTCTTAGCATGAAAAACCGCGTTATCTTGCGTGTTTTCACTATAACCCCAGCCATCAAGGATAAGTAATGCGAGTGGACGTTTCTTTGTCATTATGCAAATACCTTTAAGTTGGAAATAGAAGAGTTAGAAAATTTCAATTGTATGAATATTACTACTTATCGATAGTGTGCAAAAGGCATATAGGTTTGAAGATATAACCAAAGCTGCTGATAACGAGGGGCGAGTCACGAATAACTCAGCGTAAAGCGTTTATTTTCGGTGTTTCTTTAATGAAAACTGCCGAGCAAAACGATATACTCGGGCCATCTCATCTTAGTCATCGTCAGAGAAATCAGTAATTATGCAAGAATATATGGAATTTTTTAAAGCGAACCCAATGTTAAGTTTAGCGTGGGTCGGCTTGTTTGTAGCGCTTGTTGTTAGTGTCATTAAATCTGGTACATCAAAAGTGAAGCACGTTAGCCATCAAGAGCTAACACTCATGGTAAATAAGCAAGATGCTAAAGTTGTTGATGTGCGTGGAAAAGAAGAATTTAAAAAAGGTCATATTGTTGATGCGCTTAATGTGACCTTGTCTGAAATAAAAAATAATCAAGTCACTAGCCTTGAAAAGTTCAAAACCAGCCCCATTATATTAGTATGTAACTCAGGTATGACATCGTCACAAGCCGCTCAACTTCTTACTAAACAAGGATTTGAGAATGTGTTTAACCTTAAGGGTGGCATGGGTGAATGGCAGGGTGCTAATTTACCCGTAGTTAAAAGCAAGCGTTAATATGGTTGCTTAATTGTATTCAGTGTTAATGCATTTGGGTATGAATTAACACTGTTTATTATCAAGATCTTGCTCGTTATGATTTATCGAGCTGGATCAACTTTACGGGATAGCACTAATGTTAGATTAATTCTTTATACATTAAGTGTGACAGCCCAACACAATTAGCTTCACAGAAAAGCTAAATAACATTGATAGGTAGGAAATTATGGCTGAAGTAGCAAACAACGAAGCACAAGCACCACAGTTCAACATTCAGCGTATTTATACAAAGGATTTGTCTTTTGAAACGCCAAATAGCCCTGCTGTTTTCCAGAAAGAATGGAACCCAGAAGTAAAATTGGATTTAGATACTCGTAGCAACAAGCTGTCAGATGACACATTTGAAGTTATCTTATCGTTAACTGTTACTGCTAAAAATGGCGAAGATACTGCCTTTTTATGTGAAGTTCAGCAAGCGGGTATTTTCTCAATCGTTGGCTTAACTGAACAACAACTTGCCCATTCTTTAGGCGCATATTGCCCTAACGTATTATTCCCGTACGCACGTGAATTAGTCGGTAACTTAGTTGGTCGTGGTACTTTCCCACAACTGAATCTTGCTCCAGTTAACTTTGATGCACTATTTGCTCAATACGTTCAACAGCGTCAAGCTGCTGCAACTGAAGCAGCAACTGCATAATTTATGAATAATGCTGCCGAAATTACGGTATTAGGGGCGGGGTCTTATGGCACCGCCCTTGCTATTTCTTTAGCCAGTAACGGTCATAAGACATTGCTTTGGGGTCACGATCCTAAGAGCATGCAAGTGTTAGCTGACAGTCGCTGTAACGAGCGTTTTCTTCCTGGTATTCAGTTCCCCGATTCTTTAGCAATCGAACCGGATTTAGGCAAAGCACTCGCGGCAAGCAAAAATATCTTAGTGGTTGTGCCCAGCCATGTGTTTGGTGATGTACTCAAACAAGCAAAGCCATTACTGCGAAAAGATGCACGTATTGTTTGGGCGACCAAAGGCTTAGAGCCTGAAACCGGTCGTTTGCTACAAGATGTGGCCCGTGAGCAATTAGGTGAGCAATATCCATTAGCGGTATTGTCAGGGCCTACGTTTGCTAAAGAGTTAGCCGCAGGCTTACCGACAGCCATTTCTGTAGCGGGTACTTGTCCCGAGTTTACTCATGATTTGGTCGAACTACTTCATAGCCCTAAACGTCTGCGTGTATACGCAAATGACGATTTTACTGGCATACAATTAGGTGGTGCAGTTAAAAACGTCATTGCTATTGGTGCTGGCATGTCAGATGGTATTGGCTTTGGTGCTAATGCACGTACAGCATTAATTACCCGCGGTTTAGTCGAACTTAGCCGTTTAGGTGTTGCGCTCGGCGCAGATGCCTCAACCTTTATCGGCATGGCGGGTTTAGGTGATTTGGTATTAACTTGTACCGATAATCAATCGCGTAACCGTCGTTTTGGCTTAGCTTTAGGTCAGGGCAAAGACGTGATCACCGCGCAAGAAGAAATCGGACAAGTGGTTGAAGGCTATCGCAATACCAAAGAAGTGTTTACTTTGGCTAAACGCCTTGGGGTAGAAATGCCGATTACCGAGCAAATCTATCAGGTGCTTTATCAAGGTAAAGCGCCAATTGAAGCTGCTAAAGAGTTACTTAGCCGTGAAAAAACGTCTGAAACACTCAAAAAATAGTGTCACACAGAAGCTAAGTTAATCGTGAGTAGTAACAAAAAAGGATGCTAAAATAGCATCCTTTTTTGCATTTGATGTTTATCAGTTAACTATTAAACAACCAATTGAAACAGTGTGGAGTAAAACGTGAAACATCATGACGTAATCATTATCGGTGCCGGCGCGGCAGGACTAATGTGTGCTGCGACAGCGGGCTATAGAGGTCGTGATGTGTTGGTGTTAGATAACGCCAAACAAGCTGGTAAAAAAATTCTTATCAGTGGTGGCGGGCGTTGCAATTTCACTAACCAAAAAGTGGAGCCGCACCAGTTCATCTGTGGCAATCCGCACTTTGTTAAATCGGCATTAGCGCGCTATCGATCAAGTGACTTTATTGATTTGGTTGAACGTCATGGCATTGAATACCATGAACGTGATCATGGTCAATTATTTTGTAATGACTCCGCTAAAGACATAGTCACCATGTTAATGACAGAGTGCGAATGGGCCGGGGTCAAGGTTCAGCTGCGTACTGAGATTTTATCGGTCAACAAAAGCGATACCGGCTTTACCTTAAGCACCTCTAATGGCGACTTTAGCTGCGGATCACTGGTTATTGCCACTGGTGGCTTATCCATGCCCAAATTAGGTGCTACGCCTTATGGTTACAAGCTTGCTGAGCAATTTGGTTTAAAGGTTCTGCCAACCAGTGCTGGTTTGGTTCCTTTTACTTGGCATGCCGAACAAAAAGTCCGCTTTGAGCCGTTATCGGGTATTGCTGTACCAACCACAATTACCGCGCAAGATGGCACCCAGTTTAGCGAAGCCTTATTATTTACTCATCGCGGCTTATCAGGCCCCGCGGTACTGCAAATTTCAAACTACTGGCAACCAGGTGAAGCCATTTCTATCAATTTATTACCGGGTGAAAACGCGTTAGATAAAATTGAATTTGCACTGAAACATCATCCGAAACAAAGCCTGCGTAATACCCTGAGCCAATGGTTACCTAAACGCTTGGTCGATGCACTGTTTGAAGAGTCGCTATTAGATAAAGCGCTAAATCAACTGGGGCACGGCGAGCGTGAAAAGTTAGCAAATGAATTAAATAACTGGTCAATTATTATGAATGGCACAGAAGGTTACCGCACCGCCGAAGTGACTTTAGGTGGTGTTGATTCTAATGAGCTGTCATCTAAAACCATGCAAGCTAACAAAGTACCAGGATTGTATTTTATTGGTGAAGTAATGGATGTAAGTGGTTGGTTAGGCGGGTTTAATTTTCAATGGGCCTGGTCATCCGGTGTCGCGGCAGGGTTGGCGGTTTAGATGTTTTGGCACATGTGTAGAGACAATAAAGTTTGCCCGTAGTGGCTTTTGACACAATGTTTTTTCTGGGTGGAATATATCTGCATATGTTTTAAATGATTGTTAACGATAACAATAGCCGCATTTTTTGCTAAACCGATTCATTGAACTGGATCGGTTTTTTTGTAACTCAAGCTTGTATATGTAAATAATCATATATACACTCAGGTGTATATTTTGTATTGCGTGTTAGTGAGTCAACAATGAAAAAGAAAACGGTGTTGTTTCTCTGTACTGGCAATTCGGCGCGCTCGCAAATGGCTGAAGCCTTACTAAGAAGTAGAGCTGCGGATCTATTTGATGTATTTAGTGCTGGCACACAGCCTGAAGATATTGACCAAAGGGCCATTGACGCCATAGCTCGCTTTGGCGCTGACACTCGGGGTTTAGTGTCTAAAAAGCTACAAACCTTTGCGGGTAAAACATTTGATTACGTGATTACCCTTTGTGACAAAGCCAATAACGAATGTCGTAGTTATCCTGGCGCGGGTAAGCAGCTGGCGTGGGACTTTCCTGATCCTAAAAATCGCGCAGGTGAGCAAGCATTTTTGACCACCTTAAATGACATCAACAACCGCCTGACGATGTTTTTGTCAGTGGAGCAACCAACTACAGAGCCAATGTCGCTAGAGACTCAGTCTGCATTGAATGCCGCTGAATTCTCCAGTATTGATCCCCTCGCGTTTTATAAATGCCTTACCGATGACATTCGCTTAAAAAGCTTAATGTTGACCCATTACCACGGTGAATTGTGTGTGTGTGAGCTAATGGCAGCGCTGAATGAAGATAGCCAACCTAAGGTGTCGCGTAATTTAGCCTTGTTAAAAAAGGCTGCGATTATTAGCGACAGAAAAAACGGTCAATGGGTGTTTTATCGCATCAATCCTAACTTACCCCTATGGGCCAAATCAGTAATAGCACAAACCACCGAAAACAACCTTGGGTTGATTATGTCGTCATTACAACGATTAGACATTATGCAAAATAGGCCTAATAAGGTGAGCTTTTGTCGCTAGTCTGATGTTGTCATTTTAAGAATACGTTGTGGTATACCTCGTTGTTTGGAGTCATTTGTATGGGAACGTTCGAACGGTTTTTATCGGTATGGGTTGGCTTAAGCATGTTGGCCGGAGTGTTGTTAGGTTTATGGCAGCCCGAGGTCTTTCAGGCTATCGCTAATCTTGAAATCGCCCACGTTAACTTGGTTGTTGCGGTGTTTATTTGGGTGATGATTTATCCAATGATGGTGCAAATTGATTTTTCGGCAATGAAAGATGTAGGTAAAAACCCTAAGGGATTATTACTCACCATTGTCATTAATTGGTTAATTAAACCCTTTACCATGGCAGCATTGGGCTGGTTGTTTTTTAAGGTGCTGTTTGCCGATTTAGTCGACCCTGCATCTGCGCAAGAGTATATCGCAGGGATGATTTTATTAGGCGTTGCCCCTTGTACCGCAATGGTGTTCGTGTGGTCGCAATTAACTAAAGGTGATGCGAACTACACATTAGTGCAAGTGTCAGTTAATGACGTAATTATGATTTTTGCCTTTGCGCCAATTACTGCATTATTACTGGGTGTAAGCGATATTCAGGTGCCATGGGAAACCTTGCTTATATCGGTATTACTGTATGTGTTGTTGCCACTATTGGCTGGTGTAACAACGCGTTACTTGCTTAATCGCCGGCATGGCTTAGCCGCTGTTAACTCATTTTTGGCCAATTTAAAACCATGGTCGATTATCGGTTTACTGGCCACAGTGGTGTTGTTGTTCGGTTTTCAAGCTGAAGTGATTGTGTCAGATCCGCAAACCATTGGCTTAATTGCCATACCACTAGTTATTCAAACGTACGGTATTTTTATTATTGGGTACATAGCAGCTAAATGGCTGAAATTAGCCCATAACATTGCCGCCCCAGCTTGTTTAATTGGTACATCTAACTTTTTCGAGCTAGCTGTCGCTGTGGCGATATCGTTATTTGGGCTGCACTCAGGAGCCGCGTTGGCTACGGTTGTAGGGGTATTAGTTGAAGTGCCGGTGATGTTATCGCTGGTGGCCATTATCAATCGGACTCAACATTGGTTTAAACATTAATTAAGTCAGTTTGTGAATTCGGCTTTGTGAATCAATTTATGAACATATTTTGAAGTTACTTTTTGGAGTTAACCATGCAAGCTCATCCTTATGATGTTTTAGCGTTAGATAATGGCGCCAAGCTGATTTTTACCCCGTGTCCTGGTACCAAAGATGAAGCATTAGCTGCGTCAGTTGCCACATTAAAGGCGGCGGGTGCAAAAATGCTAATCACTTTGATGTTTGATGACGAAATAGTGCGTAATAAAGCGGAGGATTTAGCCGCAGAATGTGCCTCACAGGCTATTACTTGGGTGCAATTGCCCATAGCTGATGATGCTGCACCAGGGCAAGCGTTTGAAACTCAGTGGTTAGCCCATAAACTCCAGATTATTGAATTGCTGAATAACCGAAGCGCTATCGCAGTGCATTGTAAAGGCGGCTCGGGCCGCACGGGATTAGTGATTGGTCTGATATTAGTAAGCTTAGGCTGGCCTAAAGATAAAGTGATTAATGCAGTGCAAACTCTGCGACCCAAGGCGCTGACTCATCCGGTTCAGCGTGAATATTTTGATGCATTTAATGGTTAGCATGTAGTGACTAACCTTTAACATTACCACTTAAAAATGAGCGCAAGCTTAGGACACCATCATGACAATAAAAATAGGCATTAACGGTTTTGGCCGTATGGGACGTTTATCAATGCGTGCGGCGTATGATTGGGACGATGTTGAAATTGTGCACATTAATGATCCCGCTGGCGATGCTGCTACGCTGGCGCACTTAATGACCTTTGATTCAGTTCATGGTCGTTGGCATCATGAAGCGACACATGATGGTGATGCCATAGTGATTAAGGGTAAAGCTATTCCTTGCAGTCGTAATGTGGCCACCCAAGACACTGATTGGTCAAAATGCGATGTAGTGATTGAAGCCTCCGGCAAGATAAAAACCAAAGCCTTGCTACAAGCTTACTTAGATCAAGGGGTCAAAAGAGTTGTAGTAACCGCGCCAGTAAAAGAAGACGGTGTGCTCAATATTGTGATGGGCGTAAATGAGCATTTATACGATAAAGCGATTCATCCAATCGTAACGGCAGCTTCTTGTACCACCAATTGTTTAGCGCCTGTGGTAAAAGTTATCCACGAAAAAATAGGCATTAAACATGGCTCGATGACCACTATTCATGACATTACTAACACCCAAACGATTTTAGATGCACCGCATCAAGATTTACGCCGCGCCCGTGCGTGTGGCATCAGTTTAATTCCAACCACCACCGGCTCTGCTACTGCTATTACCCATATTTTTCCTGAATTGAAAGGCAAGTTAAATGGCCATGCGATTCGGGTGCCGCTAGCCAATGCATCGCTTACCGATTGTGTGTTTGAAGTGGCCCGTGGCACAACGGCAGAAGAAGTAAACCAGCTTCTGAAGCAAGCTGCTGATAGCGAACTTAAGGGGATTATGGGTTATGAAGAGCGCCCATTAGTGTCGGTCGATTATAAAACCGATCCACGCTCCAGTATTATCGATGCCTTATCGACTATGGTGGTTAATGATACCCAAGTTAAGCTGTATGTGTGGTACGACAATGAGTGGGGTTACGCTAACCGCACCGCTGAGCTCGCGCGCAAAGTAGGTTTGGCAGACAAGGAATAAGCTAACATGGGGCTGTTAACTTTCAGTACATTGCCATCTCACATTAAGCAATATCTAATAATCACTGGTAATTATTGGGCATTTACCTTAACCGATGGTGCACTGCGTATGCTGGTGGTGCTGTATTTTCATCAGCTAGGTTACAGCCCGTTCAATATCGCGATGTTGTTTTTGTTTTATGAGATTTTTGGTGTCGTCACTAATCTTGTAGGTGGTTGGCTAGGGGCAAGGCTTGGCTTAAATAACACCATGAACATTGGCTTAGGGTTACAAATAGTTGCGCTAGCTATGTTGGCCGTACCAGCGGACATGTTGACCATAATGTATGTCATGGTTGCGCAAGCCTTGTCGGGTATTGCTAAAGACCTCAATAAAATGAGCGCCAAGAGTGCGATTAAAATGTTGGTGCCTAGTGATGCGCAGAGCAAGTTGTATCAATGGGTGGCCATTCTTACTGGCTCTAAAAATGCGTTAAAAGGACTGGGGTTCTTTTTAGGTGGCATTTTGCTCACGCTATTTGAATTTCGCGGTGCAGTGCTGTTGATGGCAGCCTTATTAGCTTGTGTGTGGGTGATGAGTCTATTGAGCTTAAAAGCGGATTTAGGCAAAGCGAAAAATAAACCTAAATTTATCGATATTTTTTCCAAAAGTCCGGCGATTAATTTGTTGTCGGCAGCGCGAATGTTTTTGTTTGGTGCTCGAGATGTATGGTTTGTGGTGGCGTTACCAGTGTTTCTAGCGGTGACATTTGAATGGGATCATTGGTGGGTGGGCGGTTTTATGGCGAGTTGGGTGATTGGCTACGGCATCGTCCAGTCATTTGCGCCTTATGTTACTGGTAAAAAACACGGCAAAGTACCAACAGGACGCGCAGCCTTTGTATGGGCTGGCTACTTATTACTTATTCCTGCTGCTATTGCTCTTGCGTTGCACTTTAACTTTTATATCCACGTGACATTAATTGCCGGATTAATGCTATTTGGCGCTGTGTTTGCCATTAACTCGTCACTGCACAGTTATCTGATTGTTAGTTATGCAGGGCATGATGGCGTGTCACTTGATGTGGGATTTTATTACATGGCCAACGCCATGGGACGTCTTATCGGCACCGTTCTTTCGGGGTTGGTGTATCAAATATACGGTTTAGAAGCTTGTTTGTGGATATCGAGTGGCTTTATAGCGCTAGCAACATTAATATCATTTAAGCTGCCGTATACGTTGTAATGCTTGGTGTTATTCTGGCGGCGCTTATGTTGACTCCTTTTCATTGCTCCTTTCGATACTGGTTCGCTAGTATCTGAAACTCTTACCGGAAACATCGGTAAAAAGTGCCTACAAGTCTGTGGCTCTTCCATCGCTCATTTTTCGATATTAAATTAAATCCTTTATAATCATGGTTTTAATTTTTTATTTACTGTTGGCACGATGTTGGCATTAGTAAAAACATAGTCGTTGTGTAAATGGTTAATTCTCAGATGGTTAGGTATGAGGTCGATATCAAAAGGATTAGCACATCACGCACCATACTGTAAATCGTACACCAAGGAGGTTTTTATGTTGGGCTGGACATTAATGTTTTTAGTTATAGCCGTTATAGCAGGACTATTGGGTTTTACTGGTATTGCTGGAGCCGCAGCAGGGATCGCCAAAATTATTTTCTTTATCTTTATTGTATTACTGGTGATTTCATTATTATCCAGTGCGATTAGAGGTAAAGGTCCCCGAGCATAGTAGGTAACCTGAGCTCTGAAGCCGAGTTAAGGTTAGCGACAAAACGTTATTCGATTACAACCATCATCTAGGAGATGAATATGAAATTATTAAAATTACTGACAATGGCAAGTTTAATGGTGTTTTTAACGGCTGGTTTATCAGCATGTTCAGACAATAAAGCTGAGAATGCTGGTGAGAAAGTGGATGAAATGATCCAAGATGCTGGTAATGCTGTTGAAGATGCATGTGAAGATGTAAAAGAAGGCATGAAGTCAGAAGATCCAGACTGTTAAATACAGTGCAATCTGATTAACTATTTAATCCGTTCAGAGCCGTTAGGTTATTAACGTAAAGTACATTGATGTCAAAGGTCACGACTTGTTTAGACTCATATAAGTCAATGTAAAATCTTAAGAGCGTGGCGCGAAGTGATTAGATAGTTATAGTGATAAGTATTGTCTTAAGCAGCACTCATGTGCTGCTTTTTTTAAAAAAGGAGGACCACAATGCTCACCCGTATCCATATTAAATATTATTATACCCTTGGTACGTTATTGGCTGCGTGCTTATGTGTGGCGCTTCCTTATGTGTTACTTAAGCTTGTTTTTGCGTGGCTTGCATTATCTTTAGGCTTGGTGAGTTCGGCGTATTGGTTTAATAGTGCAGGTATTTTCCGTAAACGCCAAGATGGCAGTATTCCTTGGTATATAGGTTGGAGCTTTATTCCGTTTTTATTGGGTTGCCAGCTATATAACGCCTGGGCGAGAAAAAATGACAAAGTTCCTGCAATACAAAAAATTGATAAGCAGCTGTATTTAGCCTGCCGGTTGTTTTCTGGCGATATTGACCGACTAAAGCATGAGAAAATTGATGCTATTTTAGATGTTACTGCAGAATTTGACGCATTAGAGTGGACTCTGGTTGATGAAAATATTGCCTATTTAAATATTCCGGTATTGGATCACAGCGTACCTAGCGTCGCACAGTTAAATCAAGCGATTAATTGGTTACATAACCAAGTCAGTAATGGCAAAAATGTCGTAGTACATTGTGCATTAGGTCGAGGGCGTTCGGTGTTAGTGCTAGCCGCCTACTTAGTGTGCCGTGAGCAAAATCGTAATGTTAATGATGTGCTGAAATCTATCAGTAGTATTCGTCAAACCGCGCGGTTAAATAAATGGCAGTTAGCGGCCGTCGAAAAAATGCATCGCCTGAATCAAATTCATATCCATAAACGCGCTTGGTTGATAGTGAACCCAGTGTCAGGTGGCGGTAAGTGGCATGATGAAGCCGATCATATAACTCAAACCTTGAGCGATTATTTTCAGCTTGAAGTCTTATATACCACTAAAGACAAGTCTGCGGTGCAACTAACCGAACATGCCAAAAAACAGGGGGCTGATATTATTGTTGCTTGTGGTGGAGATGGCACAGTTAACGAGGTTGCATCGGTGATTGTCGACAGTGATATTTATCTAGGTATTATTCCTATGGGCACCACTAATGCACTTAGTCACACCTTGTTTGGTATCACCAGTAAGTTAGTACCGGTATCGCAAGCGCTTGATATTTTGATTCAAGGTTATTCTCAGCGCATAGATACTGCCATGTGTAATGAGCAATTGATGTTGTTGCTAGCGGGCTTGGGCTTTGAGCGGAAAATGATACAGAAAGCCGATCGCGACCGCAAAAATGAGCTCGGACAGTTGGCTTACCTTAATGGTTTGTGGGAGGCGATAGATGAAAATCAGCCTTTGTCGATGAAATTACAGCTTGATAGTGGTGACATTCAAATGATTAACACCACGAGTTTAGTGATTGCCAATGCGGCGCCATTCACCAGTGTATTAGCCCAAGGAAATGGTGAACCCAATATTACCGATGGTTTGTTAGACATTACTTGGATTGAGTCCAGTGAGACATCACCACAACAATTATTGAGTATGACCGAGCTATTATTTGCCGGATTAACAGGCGAGCGTGAAGATGATCAGCAGAGTGGAATTCATCATGAGCAAGCTAAGACGATTCAGTTGAGCACGGACTCGTTGTGCAAATATGTTATTGATGGTGAGTTATTTGAGTCTGAAGATTTATGCATCAAGGTTAAACCTAAGTCATTAAATGTGTTGCTGCCTCAAGCGAGCAAACACATTTAATCACTTAGCACGCTGTTAAGGTTCGTCAGGACTCGTTTGGTCTTGGTATTTACTTAACTTGTTATAAAGGGTTTTAACGCTGATACCTAATTGTTTTGCAGTTTCATTTTTATTGCCCATCGATTCATCAAGGGCCTGATAAATTGCAGCTTTTTCTAGTTCGTCGAGGCGCATGCCCACAGGTATTTGTACGCCGTCAGTTAACGGCTCTGTTGAAGGTTCTAGCGATGACACCATGATATGGCTCGGTAAAATTTCGTTTTCTGCCAGAATATATGCACGTTCAATAGCGTGTTTCAATTCGCGGACATTACCAGGCCATTTTTGTTGTTGGATCAGGTTAAGAGCATCATCTGAAAACATTTTTGTGAGTTTTTCAGCTGTGTTTCGATATGCCAAAAAGTGCTGTGCGAGTCCACTTATGTCGTTGTTACGGTTGCGTAATGGTGGCACTTGGATGGGAAAATGCGCTAAACGAAAATATAAGTCTTCGCGAAAATGACCCGCATCAATAGCGTCGGCTAGATCGCGGTTAGTGGCGGCAATAATACGAACATTGGCTTTTTTAAGATGTTGTGAGCCCACCGAGCGATATTCATTATTTTCGAGTACGCGTAGTAATTTTACTTGGTGTTCTAATGGCATTTCGGTGACTTCATCAAGAAATAAGGTGCCGCCTTCTGCCTGCTCAAATACACCACGGTGATCTCGATGAGCACCAGTAAAAGCGCCTTTTACATGCCCAAACAGTTCGCTGTCGACCAGTTCAGGGCTTAATGCACCACAGTTAATTGCGATAAAGGGTTCGTCGACTCTATGACTAGCCAAATGAATAGTATTGGCAACGAGCTCTTTACCTGCACCGCTTTCACCAATGATGAGCACGTTGCTCTCGGTGACGGCGACTTTACGAATAGTGCGATATAACTTGTGCATCGCACGCGATGAACCAACCAATAAACCATATTGGTCTAGTTCACTCGAAAAAGGCTGTTTTTGCTTAGTCGATTGCGATTTGAAGTCTCGGGCAAAGTCTTCTAGCGTGTCGTTAATCACATCAGCATCGTAAGGCTGGCGAAAATGATAACCAGCTGTTTTTGACATTAAATGATCTAAGTTGGGGTTTGGCTTACCTTCGGTTAAGAAGATGAGCTCAATATCAGACATTATCGAACTGTCAGTTAGCTCAGCGTATTCTTGTTGGCTTAATTGTGACAGTTCAATGATAGCAACGTCTATTAAGTTACTCTTCAGTTGGTCTAACCAGGACTGGTCAACTGAGCTGGCAATCTTATTAAAGTGCTGGCTACTTGGTAAAGCAAGTAGACGAGCTTCACCTTCTTGACGGTGTAAATGGTAAAAAAGTGTTGGACGTGGCATGCCGATTCACTCCCTGTGGTATGTAGTCCAATGTTTGTCTCGGGTGTCGTGTGACAACTAAAGACAATCATTCAGTGTTGTTAGGCCATTAACGTGTAACAAAATATTATAATAACACTAATAATCAGATGGTTAATTAAATTTTGTCCATGTGCAGACGTGCTTATGTTTAGGCTTTGCTTACATAATATGTGCTGGATCTCTATAGGTTATACAACCTATAGAGCAAAGTACTAGTTAAATTATCGAATACAGGAGGATTTGCGTTGAAATCATATACTCGAGACGAACAAGTTGAGTCCGATGTGTGGCTTTTGCATGAAGCGATTGATTTATGCCAAGAGGGCGAGCAATTTTATGCCCAAGCAATACTAGGGGCCGACGATTACAACATTAAGCGGGTTTTTATCCATATGGCTGACATTAGAAAATGCATGCTAACGCGTTTAACACCATTATTTACGTTGATGCGATCCAGTCAAGCAAGACCTATGGACAGTAAAACCTTTCACCAACAATCTTCATATAAACACTATGCTAAGGCTGAACACCTGATACAGGATAAACCATTACCGCAGGTGATTGCAGTATTGGTTGAAACTGAGCAACAAGTATTAACTCAATTAAAGTACGCCGCTAAAAAAACTAAAAATAAGCGTGTCGCAGGGCAACTTGCCGAAGGCATTGCTTGGCTACAGATGAGTTTTGATACCATGAAACACCTTTCCGTTGCAGGTAATTAGTCTGTGGGTAATAAAAACGCCTGATAATGTTGATTCTCAGGCGTTTTTTGTTGATGTTCGCTTCGTCACCTTTTAAGTCTAGTCGAGGTTAAGCCACTCTTGATTGCCATGAGGAAAAATTTACCTAGTATCGGTAAAAAAGTCCGATAACATTACTATTAAAAGTCATCATAGCAATGAGAAAATTTAATTAGTTGTTATTTTACATGTGGTTATAATTGTTGGCATGATTCGCGCATTATAATCCTTGATATTAACAACGGAGGAAATCTTTATGAAAAAGACCACATTATCTGTAGTAATGAGCATCATGTTAGGTTCAATGGCATTCGGTGCAAGTGCAGCACAAGATTGGCAAGATGATGCAAAAGATGCGTGGATCGATGGTAAAGCTGAAACCACACTTTTGTTAAATACTAATTTGAATTCATTCGATATTAATACTGACGTACATGATGGCAATGTGACCCTAACAGGTAAAGTTAACAGTAGTGTTGATAAGGCACTTGCCGGAGAATTAGTGAAAAGCTTAGATGGCGTTAAAGACGTCAATAATGAATTGTCGGTAATGAAGCCTGATAGCGATAAAGACACTAATGATCTCGCTAAAACCCTCACCGATTCAAAAGTCGCTACCGTAGTCAAAACGCGACTATTATTCTCAGCCGACGTATCTGGTACCGATATTGACGTTGAGGTAAAAAATAGCGTGGTAACATTAAAAGGTTCGGTATCGAGTGATGCTGAACGTGATTTAGCTTTAATGATTGCCAAAAATACTGATGACGTAAAAGATGTTGTTAATAAGTTACGTGTCACTCAGTAATCTATTGATAATCTTTAAACCAGCCTTTGGGCTGGTTTTTTTATGCCTAAAATAGGCAATAAGTCACTATATTTTGATTATTAGCAACTAAAGTTAGCCGACTGGTCTATTCTTGTTTATCCTGTCATTGAAATGGAGGCTCAATGAACAAAAGTGCAGCAAGTAGACAATCAATATGCGCCGTAGGCGAAAAGCTTTTTGCGTTACACGGTTATAGTGGCGTGGGCATTAAATTAATTCTCGACGAGGTCGGTATTCCTAAAGGGTCTTTTTACCATTACTTTGCCAGTAAAGAGGCGTTTGCGGCAGCCGTTGCCGAACATTATTTTCAATTACGTATTCAACCTATTGCTATCGATTCAAGCGTAAATTTTAAAACTAATTTATCAACAATGCTTAATGGGTATCATCAACTCATTGATGAGCTGTTTAGTGGCAGTGAGCCTCGTGGCTGTTTAATGGGTAACTTAATGGTTGAAGTCAGTAGCAAAGCGCCTTTATTGCATCAAACCTTAAACCACCTTTATGATCAATGGTTGGGCTTATTGAGTGCGCTTATCGAGCAGGGGCAGCTGCAAGGCCATATCCGTACAGACTTGCCAGCATTAACACTAGCGAGTGTTTTTTGGGCGAACTGGCAAGGAACTATGCTACGCTGCCAAATTAAAGTCGATAAAATGGCTGCTAAGCGAGCTTTAGTGCAGTGTATGCAGATGATGACTCGATAGATTCAAGTGCTGCAGCAGTGATTTTGAGCGTGTATTGTGAAAACAATATTGCTATATAGAGCGGTTTTTTCGGTGTTTGGAGTAGGGTTAATTGGCTAAAAGATTATTACTTAGTTGTTTGGTTTTACTGCTGTCTGCATGTGCGTCTAGTCCGCAAGTGGTTATCGCACCTAAGCCTGTGGTAGTTCCACCCATGCTTAAGCAAGCAGCGCCCAAGTGGAGCGAGTCAAGCCTGTTAAGTTTTCATAATCAATGGAAAGGTACGCCATATCGTTTAGGTGGCCTGAGCCGAAATGGCGTAGATTGTTCAGGGTTTGTGTATTTGGCCTACCTGAACATTGTCGGCAACAAACTACCTCGTACAGTGAATTCACAGGGGACTTTGGGTAAAGACGTGCCGCGCAGCCAGTTACAAACCGGCGATTTAGTTTTTTTTAAAACCACTCGGACGGTTCATCATGTCGGTATTTACATGGGCAATGATCGTTTTTTACATGCCTCGACTAAAAAAGGGGTAAAAATTTCGAGTTTGAATAATATCTATTGGAAGCCTCGTTTCTGGTTTGCAAAACGCATAGACAATCCAACGTTTGAACAAAACATGTCGATAGCCAGTTTGGCCGAACATGCTCAACAGCAAGACCATTTATAATTTGGCAGCAGTTTAACGGCTGGTGCCGTTTATTTGCTTCAACCCTAGGCCTGCATCTGAAGTATTGCTTGGGTTGTTTTCACCGCTTAGCATCGATATATTCATGTTATAAATAGCTGTTTAGGCTAAAACCACGACGTAAATGGACCCGTTATGCCAGACTCCAAGCATTGGACCTTAAAAAGTATTGCCAAAGAATTAGGTGTGTCGAATGCGACGGTATCTAATGCGTTTAATCGTCCAGATCAGTTGTCGGAAAAACGCCGCACAGACATTCTCGCTGCCTGCAACGAGCTAGGATATTTTGGACCTAATAAAGCCGCGCAATCTTTAAGGCGTGGTAAATTTGATACGGTCGCATTGGTGTTGTCGGACAGTATTGAATACATGGTATCAGATCCTGTGGCCAGTAAATTTATGAAAGGTGTTGCGGCCGTTTTCGAGCAACATAAAATTAATTTACTGTTGTTTTCTGGTAGCTCTGACAATGTGAATGGCGTCAATGATTTTGTCGATGGCTTTATTTGTTATGGTCGCCCCCGTAACCGTTTATTGGCAGAGCAATTGAAAAAAATCCGTAAAAAAGTGGTAACGGTCGACTTTAATATTCACCGTAGTGCTTCGGTGAGTATCGATAATAAAGCCGGTGCCTATGAAGTGGCTAAGTTGGCGATTCAATCTGAGCTAGATCAGGTCGCAATTCTTGGATTACGCTTGCTTGATACCCATTTAACCTGCCGCGTGTATGATATTCATTCTATGGAAATTGACACGTCTGTAGCGCATCAGCGTTTGCAAGGTTATTTGGATGCCATTGGTGATACAGGGGTTAAGCTTGGTGATGACCGCATTTGGAATATCCCTGAAAGTAATGCCGACTTTGCAACCATAGCTGCCAAAGAAGCGCTTAATTGTGTACCGCGTCCGAATGTATTTTTGTGCATGAGTGATTTAATTGCTTTGAGTTTAATGCGCGAGGCAATCCAACAAGGTTTACGTATCCCACAAGATGTTCGAGTGGTGGGTTTTGATGGTATTGACGAAGGTACTCGGGCGATCCCGCCGCTGACGACTGTGTTCCAGTATTCAGAACAAAAAGGCCGTAAAGCCGCTGAAATGTTTATTGCTGATGCCCATCATGCTGAAGTGTTAGGTTATGAATTGTCACGTGGTGGCAGTTGTTGATGTAATATTGATGACCGGACGATTTCGATACAAATATGTTGATACAAATAAGGCGCCTAATAGGCGCCTTATTTACGTTTGAGCTTAAATTACCCGTCAGATCATTTGCTATGTTTGGCCAATAAATCGGCCAGCACAATGTGGGTCGATTGTTGCGCTGCAACTATGTTGATATGGGTTTCTTTAGTGGCAAAGTTCACGCTTAACTTGGCTGAACTGTCGCCATGCACCCAAGAAAGAGTTAACTGATTAGCCTGGTTTGTCATGGTGAACTCACCATTAAAGGCATCGACATTATTGCGAAGAGTGATCAGCTCACATAGCGTTTTAACAACCGGTTTTTGCATCGCGGTTTGAATGTCGCTTACCTGTAGATAAGGGCGGTTAATGTCACGACCTACCTGAGTTTGATTCAGCAATTCCATGGCATTAGGCACAGCCAATAAACCGGTGTAATACACCTGCGGAATACCTGGAGCAAAAAATTGTACGCTTCGAGCGATTAAATAATCAATGTCATTTTGGCCAAGCGCATCGTAGTAGGTGCAATTAACTTGATATAGATCGACATTGCTGGCTGCCGCGCCCGTTGCTTGTAAGCTTTCACCTTTGCTATTGCTATGGATGCGATTAACTAGGTTATCAATTTCTGCAGCGGTTAATAAACCTGCTTTATTGCCGACAGGGCCAGCGTCGATAATACCAATACCGTCATGAGTGTCTAATACTGTGACACAGTTGCGTGGTGCAATGGATAGCCAGTGGCTTAATGCACTGACATCTTGGCTAAATAGGCTGTGAAGGATCAATGGCGGTAGCGCAAAGTCGTACACCATGTCTACCCGCTTAGCGATATCGAGTTGGGTCATGTAGTGCGAGTGAATTTCGGCAAGGGTCGTCATGCCTAGGCTGTTGGCTTTTTTGGCTAACTCATCGACAAATTCAAATGACTCTTCAATCATAAAGCAGCTAGTGCCCGGCTTTTTAATCGCATAGCCAGCAGCGTCAAGACGAATAAGATCGACTTTGCTTTCATGAAAACGCGTTAGCACCTTGTTTAAATGCGCCTGACCTGCAGCGGTATGTACATTAATATCAATTTGGTTTGAGGTAAAAGTCGTCCAAAACTCGGCTTCTGTCCCGTCGGCAAGTTTATAGGTAGTGAAGCAACTCCCTGGACGTGGACGATAAATTTTAGCTTGGTTTTCTGCGCTCAACCCGTCAGGAAATACGCTCTCTTTAGTTAAAAATAAATCCCAGTAAACAGAACTTTTACCGTTGGCAAGTACGTCTTGAAACTCGGTAGACTCCGCTGACATGTGGTTAACGATTAAGTCGGCCATGATGTCGTATTGCTGGCCAATCTGCTTTACGTCATTCCAATCACCAAGACGTTCATCTACTTTTGCATGGTCTATAGGGTCAAAGCCAGCATCGCTGCCGTCAATTGGATAGTAAAAAGGTAACAGATGTACGCCACCAAAGAGATTATGAAGTTCTGTGTCGAGAACCTGTTTGAGTCCTTTTAAGTCTGAGTGCGCTATACGATCTACGTAAGTGATCAGCTGAACATTATTTTTCATTTTGGTGACTCTTAAAGTAAGTATTTAAAAAAACTTAATCGATTAAGTTGTATATTTAACCAATATGAAACATTATTCAAGGGCTTTGTTTAAATATTGAATTCGTTTTCTGTGGGAGAAGACGAATGTGTCGCCATAAATAGACAGTGTGACCACAAAGAAAACATATAACAATAAGGTGGGAAGTATGGTTAACCATATGAAAGAGCTAGATAATTGCGGTAACTCTAGGATAAGAATACTAACGTATTTAATGTTTTTTATGTTTGCCATGACCTCTGATGCAGTGGGGGTGATTATTCCTGAGTTGATTAACACATTTGACTTATCGATGTCACAAGCGAGCGCATTTCATTACATGCCAATGCTTTTTATTGCATTAAGTGGGCTGTTTTTAGGCTTTCTGGCAGATAAGCTAGGCCGGAAAGTAACGATTTTAATTGGCTTACTGTTGTTTGCGCTGGCCAGTTTTATGTTCGCTTTAGGTGAGTCATTTTATTATTTTCTATGTCTGTTGGCTCTAGTGGGTATTGCTATTGGGGTATTCAAAACTGGCGCACTAGGGTTAATTGGTGATATTTCAACTAACTCAAAACAACATTCAAGTACCATGAATACCGTTGAAGGCTTTTTTGGTGTGGGTGCTATGGTTGGTCCGGCGATTGTCAGTTATTTATTGATAACAGGCGTGTCGTGGAAGTATCTGTATTTTGGTGCTGGGGCGTTTTGTTTAATATTATGTTGGTTAGCTTATAAGGCTGAATACCCGCAACTTAAGCGCTCATCTACTCAAAATATTAATCTCGCCAGTACGTTTAGCATGATGAAAAACCCTTATGCATTAGGCTACTCTTTAGCGATTGGGCTTTATGTTGCTACTGAAGTGGCTATTTATGTTTGGATGCCGACGTTATTACTCAACTATGAAGGCGAGTTGGCATTAATCGCAACGTATGCGTTAACTATCTTTTTCACATTGCGGGCATTGGGACGTTTTCTGGGGGGGTGGATCCTCAATCAATTCAGTTGGCAACAGGTGATGTTTTGGTTCAGTCTGGCAATTAGCTTATGTTATTTAGGCGCTATGGTGTATGGCATTTCGGCTGCGGTTATTTTATTGCCTTTATCAGGTTTGTTTATGTCTATGATGTATCCGACATTAAATTCTAAAGGGATCAGCTGTTTCCCGGTTGATCAACATGGTTCGGTTGCTGGGGTCATTTTATTCTTTACTGCACTTTCTGCTGCATTAGGTCCCTTGTTAATGGGACTAGTAGGCGACATATTTGGTCATGTTAAATACGGGTTTTATTTAGCCACCGGCTTTGCATTTATGTTGTGCGTTTTGGCAGCATACAATCTGTTTCGTGACCCCTCAGGGCATTTGTTAACCGCTGACGCTAAATAATCAACAACTACTATTATAAATATTTAATTTATTAAACATCTACTTAGGCGATTTTTTAATCCAGTTAACGATAATTGAACATAAATTGTACTTGCAATTTACTATTTAGTTGCTAACTTGTAACTTAATCGATTAAGTAAAAGGTTTAAGTTTAGCGCCTTGATTAGCTATTGAGATAGTTTGGGGCTTAGTTCGATTGATGAATATATTACTGATGTTGTTATGGGGAGATAAGACAACATCAATACACTCTATGTGGGGACATAAAAATGATAAAAAGCACATCTAAAAAATTTGTATTGAGTACGCTAGCTGTGATGGTCAGTTCAAGCTTGTGGGCTGCTGACACTGACACGGTGGAAACTAAAAAAGACGCCATTGGTCTTGAGCGCATTGTGGTAACGGGTGTTGCACGTGGTACACGTGTAATGGACTCGAGCGTGTCAGTGAGCAGTGTGTCACCAGAAGATTTAGCAATTAGCTCACCTCGTTCATCAGCCGAAGCGTTCCGTATTATTCCGGGCATGAAGGTTGAATCGACTGGTGGTGAAGGTAACGCCAACATTGCGGTACGTGGTTTACCGGTTGCCTCTGGTGGAGCTAAATTCTTGCAAATTCAAGAAGATGGTTTACCTATTTTACAGTTTGGTGATATTGCATTTGGTAATGCGGATATTTTCTTACGTATTGATTCTACAACACAAACTATTGAATCAATCCGTGGTGGTTCAGCCTCAACAGCTGCCAGTAACGCACCAGGCGGTATTATTAACGTCATTAGTAAAACGGGCACCAGTGATGCTGGCAGTATTTCGTCTACTGTGGGTCTTGATTACGATACTTTGCGTACTGATTTTGAATATGGCGCAAGCATTAATGACTCAATGCGTTTTCATATTGGTGGCTTTGTGCGTACCGGTGATGGTCCGCGTGATCCTGGTTACACCGCGAACAAGGGTGGCCAAATTAAAGCTAACTTAACCAAAGAATTTGATTCTGGTTATGTGCGTTTGTACGTAAAGCACTTAAATGATAAGAGCATTGGTTATTTGCCGATGCCAATGTATTCAGATGGCAGTTCAATACCTGGATTTGATGCCCAATCTGATACGGTTCATTCGGCTAACATGTTATCAACCCTGCGCTTAGATGCTGACGGCAATATCAGCCGTGGTGATATGCGTGATGGTATGAATCCGATTGTGAATTCAGTTGGACTAGAAGCTTCATTTGATTTAGGCGATGACTGGTTAGTTGAAAACCGTTTCCGCATCTCGGATGTTAGCGGTAATTTTATGTCGTTAATGCCTGCCGAAGTGGCTAACAGCTCGAGTATTGCTGACAGTATTGGTGGCAGCGGATCATCACTGATTTATGCTAATGGTGCCAAAGCGGGTCAAGCATTTGATAGTGATTTAGCTATGCGCATACACAGTTTTGATGTGACCATGAATGACTTTGGTTCTATCGTCAATGACATGAAATTAACCAAGACGTTTGATGATTCTAATGTCACTTTTGGTTTTTATACTGCCACGCAAAATATCAATATGACTTGGATGTGGAACTCTTATTTGATGGAAGTGCAAGGCGATAATGCCGCACTTTTAGATGTGGTCGGTGCCGATGGCACTGAGTACTCAGATAATGGTTTATACGCTTATGGCGTGCCTTACTGGGGCAATTGTTGTCAACGTAACTATGATTCAGACTACACTATTAAAGCACCGTATATTGCTGCGTCATCTAAGTTCGGCGATTTATCATTAGACGGTAGCGTGCGCTATGACTCTGGCGATGCCAGTGGTTACTATGCGGGTAATGTGCAATCACAAGTGGATATGAACCGTGATGGGGTGATTTCTCAGCCTGAGCTAAGTGTGTCGTCAATTGATAATGCTAACCCACAGTTAGTGAATTATGACTGGGGTTACCTGTCATATTCATTAGGTGCTAACTATCAAGTATCTGAAGATTTAGCCGCATTTGGTCGTATCAGTCATGGTGGTCGTGCCAATGCTGACCGTTTGTTGTTTGGTAAAGTGAATGCTGATGGTTCAGTTTCTGACGAAGACTCTGTGGATGAAGTAGACCAGTACGAAGTGGGTGTGAAGTATCGTTACGATAGCATGTCGCTATTTGCCACGGCGTTTTACTCTGAAACAGAAGAGCAAAACTTTGAAGCCACTAGCCAAATATTCTTTGACCGTAAATATGAAGCCAAAGGGATTGAGTTAGAAGGTGCTTATTATGTTGGTGATTTCGATTTTCGCGGTAACGTAACTTGGACCGATGCTGAAATTGTTAAAGATGCCCTTAATCCAAGTGTAATTGGCAACACACCTCGTCGCCAAGCTGATTTTATTTACTCGCTAATGGGCCGTTATAACTTTGATAAAGGCTCTGTTGGGGTCAATTTGATTGGTACCACTGAGTCTTATGCTCAAGATAATAATGACCTAAGTTTTGATGGTTATACTCAAGTCAATGCGTTTGCATCTTACCAGTTAACCAATGCGTTATCCGTCGCGCTTAACGTCAATAACTTGTTTGATACTGTGGGTATTACCGAAGCTGAAGAAGGTTCGGTACCCGATAACAATATCATTCGTGCCAGAACCATTAACGGTCGTACAACCAGCGCCACGGTTAAGTACGAGTTTTAATCGTTTATTGTCATAACCTTAGTTGTAATAGTATTAGTTGTATTAGTTTTTAGAAATCCCTGTTAACAAGCCCATGCAAATGGGCTTTTTTTTGGACGTTTTATATGAGTACATTATTGAGTTTTGGTGAAGTATTAATTGATTTACTTCCGGTGGGCCATTCTGGTTTGGTTCACGAGCCTATCCCTGGCGGCGCGCCTGCCAATGTCGCTGTGGGTTACGCTAAATTAGGTGGTAAGAGTCTTTTTGCTGGTGGCATTAGTGCTGACGATCATGGCCAGTTGTTAACAAATACACTGGTAGAACAAGGTGTTGATGTTAGTTGTTTAGCATTAATACCAGATGCTGCTACTGCCACAGTGTTAGTTAGTTTGGATGCGCAGGGGGAGCGGTCGTTTAGCTTTAATCGGCAGAACACTGCTGACATGCTATACCGTGAAGCTGATTTTGATGCTATCGACTGGTCAAAAATTGATATTTTTCATCTTTGTTCTAATACCTTTACTGAAAAGGCTATTTTCAACGCCAGTCTTTATGGTGCTAAAAAAGCGCATAAGGAACAAGCATTAGTCAGTTTTGATGTTAATTTACGCTTGTCATTATGGCAAGACACCCGGTTGTTATCAGCCCGTGTGGAGCAATGCTTTCGTTATACTCACGTGCTTAAAATGAGTAAAGAGGAAGCACTGTATTTGGCTCAGGAGCGTGGGGCATCATTTGACGAATATTTAGCATTCTGTATTGGACAAGGGGTGAGGTTAATTTTGGTCACCAATGGCCCAGAGTCCATTTTATGTCACAGCGCTGAATTTTCCTTTGAGTTGCCGGTGCCTAAAATTGTCGCCACAGATACTACAGCCGCCGGAGATAGTTTTGTTGCGGGGTTCTTATATGAACTTGGCAGTGATGAAGGATATTTAGCGCCAGAGCTTTTAGTGCAAAAATTGCTTAATCGAGTGAAGGTTCAAACGGCTGCTGAGTTTGCGATTAAGTGTGGTGCGATAACGTGTGCGAAAAAAGGCGCATTTCCTGCGTTGCCCGTTTGGTCACAAGTGCAATAATGGATCAAGTGGGTGTAGAGTAGCGTTATTAGTCATAAAAAGAGGTCACCCTAAGGTGACCTCTTTTTGGTTATCATTGAATCAATAACGTGGTTAATCTTGGGTTATGCTTGATTCAGCTAATTCGGTTTTATTTTTGCCACGTTTTGCGAGGGCATAATAAAACAGTGGCGTTAAGATAAGGCCAAAAATTGTTACCCCAATCATGCCAGAGAATACCGCAACACCCATTGCTTGACGCATTTCTGAACCTGGTCCGCTAGAAAACACCATAGGTACCACACCCATAATGAAGGCTATCGAGGTCATTAAAATAGGTCGTAAACGTAAGCGGCCGGCTTCAAGTATGGCCTCTAATGGTTCCATGCCATCATCTTGTAACTCTTTGGCAAACTCAACAATGAGAATCGCATTTTTGGTTGCTAGCCCCACCAGGACAATTAACCCAATCTGGGTAAAGATATTGTTATCTCCACCGTAGATAAGAACCCCTGTTAATGCCGACAATAGCGTCATTGGAATAATCAGAATAATGGCTATAGGTAAGCTTAGGCTTTCATATTGCGCCGCTAAAACCATAAACACTAACAAGATAATTAATGGATAAATATACGCGCCCGCATTACCTGCCAGGATCTGTTGGTAGGTGAGTTCAGTCCACTCGTACGTCATGCCATTAGGTAAGGTTTCAGCTAAAATCTTTTCAATGGCAGCTTGTGCTTCACCGCTACTAAAGCCAGGAGCTGCACCACCATTGAGCTCAGCAGTGGTAAAACCGTTGTAATGCATGACTCGGTCTGGACCAGATGAATTGGTGACATTAATAAATGAACCAATCGGCACCATTTCACCTTGGTTGTTACGTACTTTTAGTTGGGCGATTTGTTCAGGCGTTTGTCTAAACTGCTCATCTGCTTGTACGTTAACTTGATAAGTGCGACCAAATTGGTTGAAGTCGTTGGCGTAAACCGAACCCATGTATCCCTGCAGGGTGGAGAACAATTCGTCTAACGATACCGATTGCTGTTTGGCTTTAGTGCGGTCGATGTTCACTTCAAGTTGTGGCACATTGACTTGATAACTCGAGAACACTCCTGCTAGCTCAGGCGTTGCCCATGCTTTTTGCATCACTTGCATGGTCACTTTATACAACTCTTCATAACCGTAATTAGCACGATCTTGAATTTGTAATCTAAAGCCACCAATGGTGCCTAAGCCTTGCACTGGCGGTGGCGGGAAAATCGCAATAAATGCGCCGTTAATCGCGGCGAATTTTTGATTTAACGCGGCAGCAATAGCACCTGCCGATAATGATGGATCTGTGCGATCGGCAAAGTCATCCAGCGGGGTAAACAAAATGGCGCTGTTAGTGCTATTGGTAAAGCCATTAATGCTTAAACCTGGAAAGGCGACAGCATGGGCAACACCTGGTTGATCTAGTGCAATACGCGACATTTCTTTCACGATAGCTTCGGTGCGATCTAATGATGCAGCATCAGGTAACTGAGCAAAGGCGATAAGATATTGTTTATCTTGCCCAGGTACATAACCTGTTGGAGTGCTCGAGAATTGTAAGCCAGTTAAGCCGACTAAACCGATATACAAAATACCAATGACTGCCCCAAAACGAATGATTTTTTTAACTAACCAGCCGTAACCGTCAGACATACGCGCAAACATGCGGTTAAACGGTTTAAATAACCAGCCGCCTAGCAGTTTATCCATACCACGGGTCAGCAGATCTTTTTTCTCGTGATGACCTTTAAGCAATAATGCCGATAAAGCAGGGCTAAGGGTTAACGAGTTAATTGCCGAAATAAAAGTGGAGATGGTAATGGTTAGCGCAAACTGTTTATAAAACTGTCCGGTTAAGCCTGACATAAACGCAGTAGGAATGAATACAGCTGCCAATACCAATGTGGTGGCAATAATTGGACCGGTAACTTCTTTCATTGCCTTTTGCGTGGCAGCAACGGGCGATAATCCATCAGAGATATTTCGCTCAACGTTTTCAACTACCACAATTGCATCATCGACCACGATACCAATCGCCAGCACTAAGCCAAACAGTGATAAGGCATTCAATGAGAAGCCCATTAGGTGCATAAAGGCGAAGGTACCCACAAGTGATACCGGAACCGCCACTAATGGAATAATGGATGCGCGCCAGGTTTGTAAAAACAGTACTACTACTAATACAACCAGCAATAATGCTTCGACCAGTGTCTGTACCACAGCTTTAATTGAGCCACGCACGAACACGGTTGGATCGTAGACGATGTCGTAGGCTAAGCCTTCTGGGAATGACTTAGACAGTTCTGCCATTTTAGAACGAACATCATCAGATATTTGAATTGCGTTAGAGCCTGATGCTTGGAACACTGGTAATGCAGCCGCGTCTTTATTGTCTAGCATTGAGCGCAGGGCATAAGTCGATGCACCTAATTCCACCCGGGCAACATCTTTTAAACGAGTGATCTGACCTTGATCGCCCACTTTAACAATAATGTCCTCGAACTCTTCAACATTGGATAAACGACCTTTGACGTTAATCAGTAATTGGAAATCACTGTCGCCACTTGGTTGTGCGCCTAAACTGCCAGCTGCTGCTTGTTGGTTTTGCTCACGAATAGCAGTAACAATATTACTCGGTGACAAGCTTAAGGCGGCCACTTTATTAGGGTCTAGCCACACGCGCATGCTGTAATCGCCGGCGCCAAACACGCGCACAGCTCCTACACCGGTAATACGGGCTAATTCATCTTTGACTTTCAATACCGCATAGTTAGACAGGTATAACATGTCATAACGGTCATCTGGTGAGGTTAAATGCACCACCATGGTTAAGCTTGGTGATGATTTTTCAGTGACTATGCCTAAGCGTTGTACTTCTTCTGGTAGCCGTGGTTTTGCTCGCTCAACACGACTTTGCACTTGAGTTTGAGCTAAATCAACATCAGTACCAATTGCAAAGGTGATGGTTAGCGTCATGCGGCCATCAGACGTGGCTTGAGAAGACATGTACAACATGTTTTCGACGCCGTTAATCTCTTGTTCTAGCGGGGATGCAACCGTTTCAGCAATGATTTTAGGGTTAGCACCTGGGTAGTTTGCCGTAACAACCACGGTAGGTGGTACCACTTCTGGGTATTCGGTAATGGGTAATTGCCATACTGCTAGTGCGCCTGAAATAAAGAACAGCAGCGACAAAACAGCGGCAAAAATTGGTCTTTTAATAAAGAATTGAGACAACATTATGTAGTTTCCTTAACCCTGACTTGCGTCATCAGCAACACGTGCTGTTAATGGCTGGTTATCGAGGAGGCGTTGTGCTTGATGTAATGCTTCTAATTTTTCGCTATCAGCCATGTCGGTTAGGTTTGGCTCAATAGTGACATTAGGGCGCACTTTCTGCAGACTGTTTACCACTATGGTGTCGTTAGGTGATAAGCCAGCAGTAATAATACGTAAGCCATGAAGTTTTTCACCTAGGCTGACACTTCGATATTCAAGGGTGTTTTTGTCATTTACCACCAGAACAAACTTGTTATTTAAGTCGGTAAAAATGGCTTTGTCGTCAATTAAAATACTGTCGTATGACTCACTACCAGCAATGCTGATACGGGCAAATAAGCCGGGTAATAATTGATTTTCTTGGTTGGCAAAGTTAGCTCGAACCCGAATAGTACCAGTTTGCTGATCAACGGTATTATCGACAAAGTCGATCACACCTTGATGATTAAAGCTGGTTTCATTTGCCAGAGCCATAACCACAGCGTTGTTACCTAAACGTGGATTTTGACGTTTGTTCTCAAACGATAACGCGGCATATTTTAAATACGTTTGCTCATCGATATCGAAATAAGCATACATATGCGATGTAGAGACTAAACTGGTGAGGTGCGTTTGACCCGCAGTGACATAGTTGCCTGCCGTTTCATTAGCATATGACACTCGACCAGTAATAGGTGCGGTAACCTGGGTATATTCAACGTTAAGTTGGGCGCTAGTTAATGCAGCTTTAACTGACGCAACCGCTGCTGCAGTTTGATGCATGTTAGATCGACGAGTATCAATCAGCTCTTCTGAAACCGCTTTTTGATGAAACAGTTTATTGGCTCGCTCATAATCATTTTCAGCAAGTTGATTAGCTGATATTGCACTGGTTAATTCTGCTTTAAGACGCTCATATTCAGCAGTAAAAACCCTCGAGTCGATGGTAAATAACACATCACCTTTTTGAACCAGTGCGCCTTCTTTAAAGTTAATCGATTCAATATAGCCTGATACTCTAGGGACTAAGGTCACTTTTTCAGGAGCTTGTAAGCGTCCGGTAAATTGATCCCACTCGGTAATGCGCTCATAAAGCACGTTAGCTACGTCTACTTTAGGCGCTGCAGGTGTATTCGCCTGTTGTGCAGGTTGTTCTCCACACGCCACTAATAGCAATGCCGTTAGGCTAACTAGTAAAGTGATTTTAATTGATTTTAACGTCTTCATGGTGCGGTCCTTTAATCAATAGCATTTACGTTTTTTCAGCAGGCTGTAGGGTGCGTTATATTGGTATACGAGTTCGTTTTATACCGATAGGTATAAAACGTTCTGTACCGAACGGTAATATATAGATTAAAATAACCCTGTCAATGACTTTTGTACCGATAGGTATTAAATTATTTTGACAAGAGGTTCAATAAGCGGGAAAATAAAGTAACATCACTATTTGTAAGGTGATTTGTTGCGATGAAATAGCGTTAATCAATACTTGTTAAATTGTTATAGTTGCGACTAATCTGCATAATATTAACCCTGATGTGGCTTAATATTATGCTAAAGTATGCGGGTTGTTTGTCATAAAAGTTAGTTAAGCTTTTGATAAATAAAGCTCCGTTAATATAAGAGGTACTATTTATGACAATAACCAAAGCAGCTTGTGTTGGTCGCCCTCGTGGGTTCGATATCGACTTGGCATTAGAGCAAGCGCTTAATATTTTCTGGCGTCATGGATATGAAGGAACTTCTTTAAACGAGCTCACCGAGGCGATGGGGATTAAGAAGCCTAGCTTGTATGCCGCATTTGGTAATAAAGAGCAGCTATTTTTAAAAGCTATCGATTTATATGAAAACCGTCCAGATTCATTATTTAATACAGCTTTTAAACATCAACATATTGCTGATGTGGTTCGCGGCCTATTGCTTGGTGCTGCAGCCAAATTTACTGACTGTAGCCATCCTCAAGGTTGCGCATTAATTAACAGCACCCTGTCCTGTAGTGAAGCGAGCGAATCAATTAAGCAAGCCGTTTTAGAGCGCAAAGCACGGCATAAGCTCCAATTAGTCGCTCGATTTGAGCAAGCTAAGCAGCAAGGTGAGTTAAATGCAGATTGTCAGCCTGCAGTGTTAGCTCAATTGATTACGACCTTGTTTCAGGGGATGTCGATTCAGGCATCTGAAGGGGCAAGCATTGAAGAGTTACTGCAAATTGCCAACATGGCCGTAGATGGCATTTTGATTTTGTACATTAATCCTAAGTAACCTAGTTACTCATTCTCAAAATTAACTAGTAAATCAATTGATACTGTACTTTGTGGCAGTATCAATCTTGTTTAAACATCCACTATTCTCTAGACATCTTCTCTATCTGTTGCTTGTTACTAAGCTCTAACAGTCGCTATGGTAATACTATAAAATGTTGCTTTAACCACAACAGATAAGTTTACCGAATAAGCTGATCTATAGCTCCCAGTGTTATCGTATCCTTTTGTAATATAGATGGTTATCCAATCCGAGCAATCAAAAGGTCTGGTTAGCATTTAGCATCGACTGTGGGCTCATCGCAACTGACTCAATAGGAAGAACCCCTGCTATTAATTATATGCATAACTCTTGTGGGGGTCGGCAGTTAAACCCAGTAGACAGATAATCACCCTATCAATAGCCCCTAAGGTTATGCCATTGTGTTAAGAGGGCTCTGTTTATCAACTTGAGATTTTGTGAACCCACATTTATTTGGTAGATTACTCTCCTATAAATGCATTACTGATTTAACCTCATAAGGGAAAAATAACCATGAGCAAAGCTAAAATCGGCATCGTGACTGTGAGTGATCGTGCCAGCGCTGGCGTGTACGAAGATTTGTCTGGTAAAGCCATTATTGAAGTATTGAATGCGTATTTAACGTCTGAATGGGAACCTGTTTACAAGGTGATACCTGATGAGCGTGACGTTATTGAAGCCACATTGATTGATTTAGCCGATAATCAAGATTGCTGTTTAATTGTCACCACTGGTGGCACGGGCCCAGCAAAACGCGACGTAACGCCAGAGGCCACCGAAGCTGTGTGCGACAGAATGATGCCTGGTTTTGGTGAGCTAATGCGCACCGAATCATTAAAGTTTGTGCCTACAGCTATTTTGTCTCGTCAAACAGCGGGTCTTCGTGCCAACTCGTTAATTGTTAATTTACCTGGTAAACCTAAGTCAATCCGCGAATGTTTGGATGCTGTATTTCCCGCAATACCTTATTGTATCGACTTAATGGACGGACCGTTTTTAGTCTGTGACGAAGCCGTGATGAAGCCGTTTAGACCGAAAGCTAAGTAGTATTAATAAGCGGGCTCTGTATTAGTTTGCTGTTGTTGCAAGCCGATACAGAGCTAATGACCATTGCGATTGTTCATTAACGTTTGCTTGATAACCGGTTTAATTTGCTGTGATAGATGAGTTTTATGTTTGTACCTGTTTGTGTTTCTTATTATTGATTATGTTGTAAAAAGTACTTTGAGTCATATTTAGTACTACACTAGCAATATATCTTCAGTAGGGCTGGTTCATTATGACATTAAAACGTTTTTCGCTTTTATTATTGTCTTCACTATTACTGACAATAACCATGTTATTGGTGAGTATTTACTATTTTTTCTACCTTCCTGGAATAAAAACTGAAATTTTAGATCAGCAACAACAAGAATATAATTTGTTGTATTCTGCATTATCGTTATCAAAAAACAGCTTAACGACCTTATGTTACGATTACGCCGTGTGGGATGAGTTAGTTGAATATATTGGTAACCCGACTGATGATTTTGTTCAACGCAGTATGCCTGACAATGCATTTAAAGCTGCAAATATTGATGCTGTTTTTGTCAGTGACATTAATAATGAGTTGGTTTGGGATTATCAGGATGACTCATTAACATCATCCAGATTGTCACTCGTTGATTTAATTCATCAGCAAAATATACCATCTTTTGCTATTTTGCCGACAACAGCAGAAATTGCATCACAAACAGTGTCTAGCCGCAGTGGTTATATCGTTTTTGGCGGGGCGCTCATTTACTTTAGTAATACCACTATTTTACCATCGACTGGTCACGGTGAAATCGTTGGTAGTTTAACTATGGTTCGTTTAGTGGATAAAGCGTTAATTAAAGATATCAGTCAGTTTTCTTTAGTGAACTTTTCAATTGCTGATGTACAAACATCAACCAAAAGCATGCAAGAGTTTTTTAGTTTAAAACCAATTGAAAACATTGCGCCATCACACAGTTGGCTAATTCGTAATACATTTGATAACCAAGCAATACAGGTGACTTTACACCATAAAAAAGTGTCGTTACCCCAATTGAATTGGGTCTCGGCCATAACGATATTGTTGTCAATAGTGTTGATTGTTTCTCTCTCGTTAATAGCATTATCAAGATTACTTATTGAGCCGCTTATTCGTTTTAACAAAAGCATTAATGACTCATCAGATAATAATTTTATGAGCAAAATGGCTTCCAATCATTTCATCGATGAAATCGAAAATGTGTCTTACTCATTTAATCAATTACTGCTTAAGTTTAACGCTCAACAAAATTACTTAGAGACCTTAGCGGTTCAAGATTCGCTCACAGGCATTACTAACCGGAGAGGACTAGAATCATTTTCAAAGCGAATTATTTCACGTTGGCATCTGGAAAATATTGGTTTCAGTGTGATGATGATTGATGTCGATAATTTTAAGTATTTTAATGATCAACAAGGTCATCTTAATGGCGATGATGCATTAATTGCCGTCGCGACCTGTCTGGTAAAGGTCATGGCTCCATATGATGCGCTTGCTTCTCGATATGGTGGTGAGGAGTTTTGTATAATTTTGGCCGATAATCATTATCAAAATATATTGAAAGTCGCAGAAGAAATTCGTGAGTCTATCGAGCAATTGCAGATCCCCAATAAAATAGATGGCCGAAATTGGGTCACCGTTAGTATTGGTGTTGTTGTGGTTGATGATAAATTAGCCGGCGTACAAAAATACAACTTTAGCGATGTACTACAACATGCAGATGAGCAACTTTATTTGGCCAAACAAACGGGGCGTAATACCGTCATCGTGGCGAGGTTTAGCAACTAAATATGCCAAATACCGATGAGTTAACTCGATATTTGGCACTTTAGCGCAAGCACTACAACTTTTTAAATTGCTGCTTAAGCTCAAAATCGCTGTCAGTTACCAGTTTTTCTAACACTTGTATCCGTTCGATTAATGCTTGGTTTTGGGCTTTTATATCGGCGACACCATCGGCGTCAGCTTTTTGTTTATGCTTTAAATAATGTTTAAACATTTCGGATGCCGTGGTGCCGACAATAACAATAAATACTAACGCTATGATCGCAATATCGTTGTCCATAATATGCTCCTTGTTAATGCTCTTTGCTATATCAATTCTTGTGAATCAGTTGTGAATCAGTTTTGAATCAATTGGTTGTAAATCTACCTGCCTTACTCTAAACCGTTAAGGCTGGCGTCACACCGTTATCAATTAACGCTGATAACAGTAGTTATAAGCCAAAGACCACTTTTTCACTCTTAAGTGACTTCTCTAAGCCAGCGGCTAATCCAATGGCTATTACTAATGTGGCCACAGACGACACGATTAATTGCATCATTGGAATTTCACGGCCCTTAATAAAGTCCATTAAGGCTTGTTGCTGGCCCGACACAGGTAGCCACTGCAATACGTCTGGAGCTATGTTGTAACTGGCGGCCATAGAAAGTGCCAAGGGGACAAATAACACCATGGTTAAGTATGATTGTGCCTCTTTGAAGGTTTTAGCCATAAACGACACATACAGTTGCAAGGTTGCAGCCATTAACGCGACGGGAATACCAACTAAGAACATTAAGCCCATGAAATCTTCAGTGATATTGACGGTAAAGCCAATTTCTTGCCACGGAACAAAAGGGTAAGCCACTTTAGATACCAGTAAAATCAAGATTAACCCCAGTAAAGCAAAACAGGTTACGGCAATGATTTTACCTATCACTAACTGGCGGGTACTCATGGGATGGCTAAGCAATAACGCTAACGAATTACGTTCGCGCTCACCAGCACTGGTGTCGATAGCGAGGTTCATTCCAGAGATAAACACTGAATACATCATGGTGAAAATGGCGATACCCAAAATCATTCCACCTTTAGAGTCCGGTGTGGCTTGATCTTCAATATTTATTTTGAGTGGTTGGGTAATGCGTGGATTAATTCCACGGGCAATTAAACGTATGCTGCCCATTTCTGCGCTATATGTTTGCAGCTGACGTTCAAGTCGACGAATCGACTTTTGTAGCTTCTCATCTGAATTATCAGCAATCAATAATACTTCTGCCGGTTTGGCTTTAGCCATGTTAGCGGCATATTCATCGCTAATGGTTAAGATGATTTTTTTAGCTTGTTCATCTTCACCATGGTTTATGCCGTTATTACTTAAGTAGCGCACTAAATCTGGCGCCTTGTCGGCATTGTGGATGTTGATGTTTAAATCTTCAGGGCTAGATAACTGGCCAATTAACACCATAAACATGGCGCACATGATCAACGGTGTACCGATGGCATAGTAAAGACCAGCCATTACCGATCGTTTGTCGCGTGCGGCGTCGACGAGTTCTTTACGCACCATTGCGAGTATCATTTTCATTATGCTGCAATCCCTTCGTCTGTTCCGATAAGTTCGATAAATGCATCTTCAAGCGAGTCTTTACCTGTTTGCTGACACAGTTCATCTGGGCTACCGATGGCAACAACTTTGCCGTTAGCCATTACGATGACGCGATCACACAAAGCGGCGACTTCTTGCATTACATGGCTTGAAAACAGCACGCAATGACCTTCAGCTTTGAGTTGCAATAAAATATCGCGCAGTAAGCGAGTGCTCATGACATCGAGTCCGCGAGTGGGCTCATCTAAAATGATGTTACTTGGCTTGTGCACTATGGCTTGTGCTAAGGCCGTTTTCATTCGTTGGCCTTGGGAAAAACCCTTGCAACGACGGTCGCTAATGTCTTCAAGCTTCAATTGTGCAATCACATCGGCGGTGGCTTGCTTGGCTTGTTTACGCGACATGCCACTGAGCTCGGCAAAGAAGCTAATGTATTCACGCGGCGTAAGGCGCTCATACAAACCAAAAGGGTCGGGGAATAAGCCTAGCTGCTTTTTAGCACCAATAGGATCGATAGCGACATCAATATCATTGACGGTCGCGGTTCCTGAGTCAGGCTTAAGTAAGCCAAATAAGGTGCGTAAACAGGTGGTTTTACCGGCACCATTTGGGCCAAGTAATCCAGTGATTTGACCATTTTCAGCGCTAAAACTTAAATCATCTAACGCCTGCACATCGCCAATCTTTTTGGTTAAGTTTGCAACAGTAATCATGATTATTCCTTATCTGCAGCAGTATTCGCTGGCGCTGTTGTTTCTATGTCTGTGGGCGTTTTGACAACTGGCAATGCTTCTACAGTATTCGCGTTGAGGTAAAAACTGCGACGAACATCTTTTTGCAAACATTCGCCATTAATGTCTTTTACCGAGCCTTGTTCAACTAATTGGGCGACTAGGTCATTACCACAGCTCTGTCCTGCTACACCATGGGTAGCATAAGGCGCAATAAAATGTTTTGAATGGGTGAGTTTCTCTTGCGCTAGCGCGCCCCAGTTAGGTGGCGTAGCCGGGTCTAGCTCGCCAGATAATAGTAGGGTCGGTATGTCACTGTGGATTGGTTCGCTGAAATTCTCACTCTCAGATGGCATTGGCCAAGCTTGGCAAGTTTTTTCTAGCCCCTCTAGCATGTTGCCACTGATATAGGAGTCTTTAGCATCTTTGCGCATTTGTGAAGTAATGCGATGAATGTCTTCGCCGCACACCACAGAGGCATGCATACCGATAGCAATACCTGTACTGTCTGCAGTTAAGGTGTAAATACCTAATATGGGTTGATAATTACCTTGTGCAGCTTGGTGAATCGCATGGGGGATCAGTGCACGTATGTTTGGCATGTACATCGCCATGCGGATTGCGCCGCTAAACTTACCGCGTGTGAGTAAAAAGTCACTGAGTTCGTCGGTAAGCGGATCACGTACTTGCTGACTAATGGGGGCTTTCGCGAGTAGCATATCGACTTTATTGAACTCGTCAGCTAATTCAGGAAATTGCTGTTGGCAAGCTGGAGTACTTTTACAGTCGCGCCATAATACATTTAAGCCACGTTCTATTGAGCTACCAATGGCGACAACACTTTGTTGCATGGGCACCACGCCATCTAATGTTACTGTCAATAGTGCTTCTGGATAGTGGCGCATATAAAGCTGTGCCATGCGTGTACCATAAGAAATGCCGTATAAATGCAGTTTTTGATAGCCTAAAAATTTGCGTACCGCTTCAAAGTCTTTTAATGCTGAGTTGCTACCGTATTGTGTGATGTCGGCATCAATGTCGGCGAGGCATTTTTCGGTCATGGCAATCACATCGATATCGTCATCATTCATGCTGAGTAATTCAGTGGTGTCATCGTCACAAGATAGAATATTCGATTGGCCCGTGCCGCGTTGATCGATGAGTAAAATGTCGCGTTGCTGACGAACCTTTGACAACATACGATTAAAACCAGCTGCATTTTCAATCGCTGATTGGCCAGGACCACCTGCGATGGCCAGTAAGGCTTCACCAGGATGAGTGTTTTTAATCGCTGGTAAAATAGCAAAATGAATGTCGATTCTCTTGCCATCAGTGAGCTTAGGATTTTCTAACACGCTGATTTTACCGCATTGAAGCTGCTCGTCTAAACCGTCTAAGTAACAAGCACTGGTTTTAGCAGCCGCTGCGAGATTAACCTCTGGTGTGTCGGCATAGCTATAATTGGCGAGTAAAATACTTATAGCAGCAATAAACCAGCGGCTCGTAAGCGTTAGCGAATGGCATAAACCAGGGCGGTTAATTCGCTCTGCTAAGGCTGTGTTGACAAACTTCCTGTTGATCATCGGAACGTTTCCTTTTTGCATTTCATGACGATTATGATACCTTAGCATCTAGTGTATGAGTGTATCAATGTATTAATACAGTTCCTAAAGGCTAATGTTAGAATTATTAAATGTCAACCCCAGCAGTGGTGAACCCATTTATCGACAGTTACACGATCAAATCGTGCGCTTAATTGTTGGCGGACAATTGCACCCAGAAGATGTGCTGCCTTCGGTACGTCAACTTGCTGAGCATTTAGCTGTAAACCCAATGACAGTGTCGCGGGCTATGCAGCAACTTGTCGACCAAGGTTGGGTTGAACGTCGTCGTGGCCAGCCATCACGTGTGGCAGCAAGAACGTCAGCCAATAGTGCTTCTGGTAGTAGTTTACTGGCACCGCAATTATCTGAGTTAGTTGAGCAAGCGCGCCAGTTAGGAGTCGATTATGACCAATTACAGCGTTTGCTGGCGCAATATTGGGATAAAGAATAGCAGCAACACAGTTCATTCATTTTATCGTTAAGGATATTATCTAGGAAGTCGACAATGGAATCCGAACAACAACCCATTTTACGTTTTAATCATGTGAGCAAAACTTTTGCCGCCAAAGATAAATCGGCAGCAGGACATACAGTATTATCCGATCTATCGATAACACTTTATCCTGGGATGGTGGTCGGATTATTAGGCCAAAATGGTGCCGGTAAGTCGACACTAATGCGCTGTGCGTTAGGTATTATTGATATTGATCAAGGGGATATTTTAACCTTAGGCGAAACGCCTGCCGCGTTATCTATTCAGGCAAAAGAACGTATTGGTTATGTACCACAGCAGCCTTTTGGTTATGAAGGTTTTACCATTGATAAAGCATTAGAATTGCATCGAAGCTTCTACCCAAGCTGGGATATGACACTTGAGCAAGATTGGTTAGAGCGGTTCGATTTAGATGTCACCCAAGCGGTGCAAAAACTCTCGGTTGGGCAGCGTCAATCATTGGCCTTGATCATGGCCATGGCGTACCGCCCAAGTTTGTTATTACTCGATGAGCCCGTCGCCAGCCTTGACCCTATCGCCAGACGCAAGTTTATGAGCGACTTATTTGATCTCGCGCTTGATTCGGGTTCTGCTGTATTATTTTCATCGCATATCACCTCTGACTTAGAACGCGTTGCCAGTCATGTTGCCCTGATTAAAAAAGGTCAACTAGTGCTGTTTAAAGAGATTGATGCCCTGCGAGAAGAGGTTAAATTACTCAGCATAAATGACGGTACCACCTTACCATCAAGCTACAAAATTTTGAGTCAAAGCGGGCTAAATATGCTGGTGGACACGCAAGGCGACTCGGCCGTCATCACGGGAGTGCAGAGTGCCAAGGCCGTTAATTTAGAACAGTTATTTATGGAGCTGCATCGATGAGTTTGCAGCAGTTTAACCGTGGCAATAGCTTATGGCGTAAACCTTATCGTGGCATGCTGCGTTTATGGTTATATGACTTAGGCAGTGTCAGTTTTATTGCCACTGCAGGATTAGGCTTAGTGTTAGGACTGTTGTGCTTTATCAGCGGTAAAACTGAAGTTGTTAGCCTGGTTTTTTCAATGGCTACTGTATCTACTGCAGCAGCAATCGCGTGGCAGCTAAATCGGTTATCAGCAACCGAGTTGACCGGTCTAATACCTGGTTATCAACAGCATGTACTCATACAAGCAGCGAGCATCGCGGCGGGCATGTTATTGATACAGCTATTAATCTGTATTAGTTTTTCTGCTTATGATGTCATCCCCAAATTACTCCTCGCCATTGTGGTCGGTTTACTGTTTGTGTGGGCTTGTTTATGGCGCAGTAACAGTTTTCATTTATCATTTTTGTTATTCATAGCGGTACCCTTATTAGATCGATTAGTACTCACCATACCGACGTGGATAATGCTGATTATTGTTGCGATACTGTCTTATCATGTTATTGACTTGTGTCGGCGCTTACGCTGGAACAGAGAATCGCGTGTGGTGTACCTCAACGCCGTGCAAATGGGCTGGATGTGGTTGCCAAGCATAAAAGGTTTTACTTGGATTACCCGCTTTGAACGTTTTTTCCACCCGATGAATTTTTTCATTGGTCCTGTGCTGGCGGTAATGATGTTGTGCTTGCCAATTATCGCTCTTGGATTGATGTTGTTATCGTGGTTGTTTGAGATTAATTTGCCAACATTATTTTTATTGGCACAATTTTCGGTGCTCAGTTGCTCCATCGTTCATTGGAGCCGAATTCAACGTTGGCGCGCGGCAGAAACCTTGTTTTTACTACCTTGTTATAGTGGCCTGAACGGATTGCGTGATGCATTTTATCGAAGCCAATATCGTTTTATTGTGGTGTTGGTGATGATGGTCAGTGCGCTAGGGCTAGTAAAATGGCTTATTGATCCACAAATAACTCTGCCGTTTGTGGCTCATTTAGGATTAAGTACCTTTTGGGGCTGTGCCATTATGCTCGGTGCTGGCTCGGCTTGTCGTAACAGCTATCAAGCGACTGCGGCAATGCTGATTGTATTGATACACTCCATTCTGGTGTCACTGAGCTTTGCCGCCTTAAGGGACGGCGACAGCTTGACGATGTGGCTGCTTATTGATATTCCGCTAGTGGTCATCGGTATACTTGCACTAGTGTGGGGTAAGAGTCAGTTATGGAAAAATGGCATTAGTGCAGCTTAACAGCAGGTCTAATTTTAGTCCGAACGTGACGTTAAGCTCAAAAATAGAGCAAAAGCTCTTATGGTTTGTGGCCGCTTAATGTAGAATGCGAAAAGCGGAACACCTGTAAGCTAAAAAGGCCACAGCCATATGTCATTAGATCAATACCACGTAGTCCAACTTCTGCAGCAACAAGGTCAGTCTCTAGGTCAGAATATCGCCCTTGAAGGCTTTGATATGCCGGCCCCTTGGCACACTGTCTCTTGGAGTGCATTTAATACAATCACCGACTCAGTCGCACAGTTGTTAATTGAATTTGGCTTACAAGTACAAGACAAGGTGGTTATTTTAGCCCAAAACTGCCCACAGTGGACTTGTGCTGATATTGGCGCCCTAAAAGCGCGCAATGTGGTCGTGCCTGTGTATCCCACCAGTACTATCGATCAAGCGGTGTTTATTGTTAATGATGCTCAAGCTAAATTAATTTTTGCCGGTAACCAACAGCAATACGACATGGCATGTACCATTGCTGCTCAAGCAGACTGCGTAGAGCATATTGTGGTGTTTGATGCGAATGTGACCCTGAATGCCGATAATCATGTGTATTTTGATCAGGTATTAGCGGCGCAATTTAATCCGCTGATTAACGCAGAACTCAATACCAGGCTTTCCAATAGCAACCTAGATGACTTATTAACGCTGATTTATACCTCTGGCACCACAGGTAACCCTAAAGGTGTGATGTTGGACTACCGTAATTTTGCCTCAATGATCAATCAACATGACAGTAAGTTACCTTTTACAGCGGGTGATGTGTCGTTGGCATTTTTACCGCTGAGCCATGTATTTGAACGCGGTTGGAGCATGTATGTATTGTGTCGCGGCGGCCATAATGTCTATCTAAACGACACGAATCGAATTAAAGAAGCCCTCGTTGCGGTAAAACCTCATACCTTATGTGTTGTGCCGCGATTTTTAGAGAAAATATACAGCGCAGTACACGATAAAGTTGGCCGAGCCTCTAAACCAAGGCAAGCTCTGTTTGCCTGGGCGATGAGAGTAGGCAAACGTCAATTTGACGTTAGCCAAGGCCGTGCTGCAGGAAGTTTGTGGTTAAGTGCACAGTGGCAGCTGGCTAACAAGCTGGTTTACAGTAAGCTACAGCAAGTGTTGGGTGGCAGGTTAAAGTTTATGCCTGTTGGCGGTGCAGCTCTGGATGTTAATGTGGGCAGCTTTTTTCACAGCATTGATGTGCCGGTATTGTGTGGTTATGGCATGACAGAGACCAGCGCCACAGTAACTTGTAACACCTTAGATAATCGCGTATCGGGATCGAACGGCAAGCCACTCGATGCCATGCAAATTAAGCTAGGCAAAGACGACGAAATTTTGGTACGTGGCGACACCGTGATGCGTGGTTATTACAATCGACCACAAGATACTGCTGAAGCCTTTGACGATGGTTGGTTAAAAACCGGTGATGCAGGGCGTATTGATGAGCAAGGTAACTTATATATTACCGATCGCATTAAAGAATTAATGAAAACCTCGAACGGTAAATACATAGCACCGCAGCGAGTTGAAGGTAAGGTGGCTTGTTGTCCGTTTATCGAACAAGTCGCCATTGTTGCCGATGCGCGTAATTATGTATCTGCCCTCATTGTGCCAGCATTTGAAGCATTAAATACTTGGGCTAAAGCCCAAGGTATTCATGTTGAAAACCCAATTGAGTTATTACGTCACTCACAAGTGGTGGCTCATTTTGAGCAGCGATTAATTGAGTTGCAGCATGAGCTAGCTGGGTTTGAAAAAATCAAAAAATTCACTTTACTACATGAAGCATTTTCAATGGAGTCTGGACTCATTACGCCAACATTAAAGCTGCGTCGTAAAATGATTTACAGCAAATATCATAGTGAAATTAATGCCATGTACGGGCAGTAATTAATTATCAATAATAATCCTAAAGGACGCACTAGCGTCCTTTTTTGTAATACTTAGTGATAATTGCCAGTATTTCCAGTAGAGGTACAATACTCTATTTTAAAATTAGGCAACATAGAGGGAACTATGGAAATTATCACGGTAAATGGAAAGCCTGTTTTTAGATCTAGCACTCAGTCTTTTTATGGCAATCAATTTAGCCAGAAAGTGTTGGCTAGTGGTATTTTTGCAGAGATGAGTGGTACATGATCAACAATTCGCAGAGTGAAGATGTTTCTGTTGGGATATTTCCGCCCTTGTTGTCATTTATAACCTTTTTAATTGCTTCTGTGTTGATGACTATATCATTTGGAGTAGCGGCATCTGTTACATTGAATTTTTATTTTGACCCTTCAGCAGAAGTGATTTTAGGTGTGCTAGCCGTTTTATCGATCAGTTTTTGCTTGGTGAATTACCAAGTAATTCTAGGTTCATTTTTTGCCGTTAAAGTGCTGAGAGTTGCTCAATATTCTCTTTTGGTTTTGCTGGTTCCTGTTGTGATAATAGAAGATTTTTCCGTTGGAGTATTCCTTGTTAAATTGGTTTCAGCTGTTATAACAATTAGCTCAATTTTTATTTTAGACAGCACACAATATCAAATTTTTGTTCAACATCGATTAAATAGTGTTGAAGACTATAAATCTGTTCTTGCGGAGATAGCTGCAGAAGAAGGCTCTAAAAATTAAAGCAGCTCTTCGTTGATTAAACTCACTTGTGGCTCTGTCGTTTGGGTCAGTATACGAACGGCAATAATAGTGAGTCCATTCATGTGATGGAGTCAGTATTTACGCGATAGGAAAATATGTCGAATAGTTGTTTGGCTTCGGAGTGACAAGATTTTCGCCGAGATTTGATGGCATTTTGTCTGTTTAGTTGATTTTGACCATCATAGATGAGTACGATATTCATCTAAAAGTCAATTTTTTCAAAGTGTTAAATTTGGTTCCTCGCATTATCTATAAATACTTTCGTATTCAGGAGTTTTTTGATGACCTCGAGTGAGATGTGTCGTTAGAATGGGCTAATGACATTTGTTCACCGAGCAAAGCGTCAATGGACTCAAAATAATAATAAAGGATTCTTTGTGACAGACACTCAATTTAGCATGACCCTCAAACCGCGCTTTTGTGAAACCGACGCATTAGGACACATTAACAACACGGTTATTCCTGTGTGGTTTGAAGCGGCTCGTGAGCCCATTTTTGAAATCGTAAATCCAGGACAAGATTTAACTAAGTGGAACATGATCATTGCTGGTTTTACAGTCGCCTTTACCGCGCCAACGTATTATGGCGCAGAAGTTGTGGTTAAAACGCATATTAGCCGTTTAGGCAATAGCAGCTTCGATATATTACAAAGCTGTTGGCAGCAAGGTAAAAAAACCGCTGAAGCGACCACCACCATGGTTCACTACAATTACCAAACTGAAAAAAGCGAGCCACTTGCTGAGCTTGTACGTCAGCAATTGGCAGCGTTAACGGGTCCGGTTTAAGGTGTTAATGAGCCATAATAGCTTTAGGTAACATAAGGGCTTAACGTATAAATTTGACCACATAGCTGCAGCTGGTATTGATGTTAAAATTTTCCGTTTTAGCCCACGCCAGCCCAGTACGAACTAATTTTTCAGCAATACCTTGGCCGCGTAAAGCCGGTGGGACAAAGGTGCGCTGGAAATCGATACTTTGACCATCTAAGTGGTATTCGAGCACGGCTTCAGCCCCTTGAGTGACGACCACAAAACGATGTCGATCGACTTGATGTTGCACTGTTACAGCTTCTTGGTTGCTCATGGCTTGTTCTCTATTGTTATTGATTGCTGCATTGTTTAAGCAAGATTAATGTCGTTATGCATGCGGTTACAAAAGATCGTTATTCATGCAGCTTCAATGCGGCAAGTAATTCTGGGGTTAATTTGGCTTTTTGGTTTGTTTTGAAGTTAAACATCACCACTTTTGCCCAGCCGATAGTCGTAACAGCTTGCTGTGCTTTACTGAACACTGTGTAATGCATCACAAAGCGATCTTGAGTGATGTCACTTATTTTTACGCCAACAATGATAGCGTCAGGAAAGGTCAGTGGGCGCTTAAAGCGGGCATTGGTTTCGCTTAATACTGGACCTACTCCAGTGGTTTTTATATCGCCTAGTAGGTTAATTTGATTAAAGAAATCGAGACGCGCGGTTTCAAAATACTTAAAATATACTGAGTTATTAACGTGTTGTAGAGCATCCATTTCCCCCCATGCTACTTGAATGTCTGTGCTGATAGAATGTTGAGCTAAAAAGTCATTCATGGCGGTTCTCTGTTGTGGATTAATAAATTAAACGCTTGTTTAAATTTCAACTGTTAATCTAACAGTCCGGACGATGAACAACAAGGGACAGTGGCTATTACAGTAAGTATATCCAGTGAACTTATAAGGATTTCACCTTGCGAAAAGAGACTTATCTAACAACATCGAGTTTATGGATATCGTCATGTTGGGCAGTGTTTACTGCACGATTTGCTAAGCTGCAAACTCAACTGAGTGCGCCGCAAAAGCTCTACCTCGTCGCGATAGTGTTGTTGTTTTGTACTGACTCCGTTGTGTGGGTGGCGATTATCAGCGTCATGGCGATGTCGATTGAGTTCTGGCATTTATTTGAACGCATGTGGCACAGTTTGGCTGGTAAAGCGGTGTTGTTATTGTTCTACGCCATCGTAGCTAATTTTGCCTTGGCAAGCTCAAGTTCAGTGGTTAACGATGTGGTTGGTGTGGCTGCTAGTAGTTTTAATTATACTCATAACTTTGCCATATTATTGTATATCCCAGCATGGAGTGTGGTGATGAGCTGTATAGTATTGTTAGTGCTGCAGCTTATTTTCCCGCTGATGTTTGCCGTGTCTTTTTTACTCCGTCCTTTTGGTGTAACCAATTTTCGCTTGATTAGTCATCAACATTTTCATCGTACTACTTTTTGGGTGCGGGTGATTTTAGCTGCTGTTGTGCTGTATCACCTTGCCATGCTGATGGATCTGGGTGGGCAGATTGAGAAAGCCTTAGATGATCCACAAGTTGTGCAATTAGTTGAAGCCAAAACAGAAGATGAAATAATCGCAGATGATGGCACCCCTTTAGTTGTAAAACAACAAGGTGAGCAGCAAGAGGTTGCAGAGCCTCCGTTGATTAAAAGTGCTGATGAATTGGTGCATGATCAAGAACGTGACGTGATCGATGAGATTGCGAAGCGGCCATATAACCATTTACGCAGCCAGTATTTTACCAGTGTGCGCAAAGCCATTGCCTTGTTTGCTTTTCAGTTAGAGGCTAATGCTAAATCGCGCTGCCAAAAGCTGCCACTGTCGCATGTAGTTGAACTTAATGATTATGAAATACTTGAGATAACGCCAGATATCAATGCTGTGTATGGTTATCATTTTGAAGTTAAAAAATGCATCTCACCGGCATTTCCTAGCAGCTAATAAGTTGCACATATAAAAAAACGACCCAAGAGGCCGTTTTTTATATGTGCTGCTAAAGTCTTAATCGAAGGTTAGCTCACTAAAGCTAGTTACTTTTTTACACTTAGCTTGACGTTGATCGGCAAAACGGATCATTTGGCAAGTCGTCATCCCCGCTGCTTCTGCAGCAACAAGCTCTTCTGCTACGTCTGACACAAATAAGATCTGCTTTGGCTTCAAGCTGATGGTATTGCAAATATTGCAGTAGGCTTGTTTGTCTAACTTATTGCCTGTTCGGGTATCAAAGTGACCATTGAACGAACCGGTTAAATCGCCTGCTTCGGTGTGGCTGAATAACAGTTTTTGTGCTTCGACAGAGCCAGAAGAGAAGCTGTAAATACGAATGCCTTTCTCTTTAATGCGCTCAATGCTCTCGATAAAGTCTGGATAAATATGGCCAGTAAACTCAACGCGGTTATAACCCTGTTTCCAGATTAATCCCTGCAGGGTTTTCAGTGGCGTAAGTTTGCGATCTTCGTCGATCCATTGCTGTAAAATCTCGATGACTCGTTCAAGTGACGCATCGGGTTCTAAGGCGATATCTTTAACATCGCTAATACAATAATCAACGACTACGTTATGTTGGTTTTGCTCAAGAAAATCAGCCATAGCCTTTCTTGAGTAAGGAAATAACACATCCTGAATAAAGTTAAGATCGGTAGTGGTACCGGCGGTATCAACGATAATAGCTCTAATGCTCATAAGACTTGTTACTCCAAAACAATAATTAACTTAATGATGATCCTATGCTTTATTGGGGATTAAGGCTAGTGCTATTCATCACTTTGCCCCTGTATTCGCTGATTTTGAGTGCAAGGTGTGAGCTAAGTTTAGATAACGCTAAATTGCCTTGAGTGATGCGGTCTGGTAGCTTCAGGGATAACTTTATGCTCGAGTTTTACAAGGAAGGCACCATGCTTACAACAGGGACAAAACGTTATTTCAAATGGCCGCTCATTTGGATTAACCGTATAACGAGATACACGCTATTACTGAGTTTTTTCTCCATAGGCGCGGTGTCTGCCACTGAGGTATTGCCGCAACTTAACACTGAAACCCTGAGTGTCAGTTCCACTCTATTTAGTGACCCAGCTGACTTTGTGGTGACCTTGCCAAACGGTTATACCAAGCAAACCGATAAGCGTTATGTGGTGTTATTTGACTTACATCCACGTAGCCATTTGTATTTGTCGGGAATGCACGATTGGATGAGCCATAATGGCGGATGGCCGTGGTTAGAGACTATCATTGTCACCGCGCCAGATGGTCATCAAGGGCTAGGCAAGTTGAAAAAGCAGGCCATTGAACAACGAGGCGACCAAGCTTTACTGGATTTTTTTGAGCAAGACTTATTGCCAGCGATAGATAAACGTTATCGTACCAATGGCTTTCGTATTTTTAATGGTTTTACTGGCAATGCGGGTTTAGTGCTATATAGCCTCATCAATCGTCCTAGTCTGTTTAATGCGTATATTGCTGCCAGTCCGGTACTTTCTAAAGAGTTTGCCTACGTGTTAAGCGATGCGCCCAAAAAGCTGCAAAGCATGAAAAACCAGGCGCGATTTTTATTCGTGAGCACCAGCGACAGCGACTTTGAGCAAAGGCAGCTCGACTCGTTTGCGACGCTTGAAAATATTATTCAGACCCATGCCAATAGCAAATTGAATTATCAAATAAAGCGCTTTAATGGCAGCTATTATATGACTCAACCTATTTTGGCGACGGCATTGGGTATTGAGATGATATTTAATGATGTGCATAGCGTATTAGCGGCAGACTCTGAGGTGTCACAACAAGGTACTAAGGCCATTCTAGCCTATTACAAGCATCTTTCAGATGACGTTTATGGCTTTGATGTACCTGCGATTGATTCGCTGCTAGCGTTGGCTGATAGTTTACCTCCGGAGCAAGCCATTAGTGTATATCAAGACACGATTAACGCTTACCCAAAAGCTGACTCCGCTTATCATTCGTTAGCCAGTGTTTATGCAGCAGCAGGTGACATTGACCAAGCAATCGCTTTTGAAAAACAAGCGCTCGCCAATACTGATCATCCGTTTTATCAAAGTAAATACACTCAGCAATTAGCTGAATATCAAGCGCAGTAAAATTAACTCTGGTGAGTTTATTACAGTAAAATACGGGGCGATATTTCGCCCCGTATTTTTGATTGCGTTATTGTTTACGCAGCAGTTTCAAGCCACTGATTGATTTTCTGTTCCATTAAGTCCAACGGTAATGCACCATTTTCTAAAAGACGATCATGAAACACTTTAATATCGAACTTATCACCTAAAACTTGTTTGGCTTTCTCGCGAAGTTCGATAATTTTTAGCTCACCTAGTTTATAACCCAGTGCTTGCCCCGGCCATACTGTGTAACGTTCAATCTCAGCTGTCGCTTCAGATTGATGAATACCTTCAGTCGCTACCGCGTAATCAATGGCTTTTTCACGGCTCCAACCTTTGGCGTGCATGCCCGTATCAACCACTAAACGTACTGCACGATGTAGTTCAGATTGTAAGCGACCAATATTATCAATTGGGTCATTAGCATAAATACCCATTTCGGCAGCTAGGCGTTCAGCGTACAAGGCCCAGCCTTCACCAGCCGCATTGGAGTAAAATACGGTACTCAACAGGGGCAATTCATCAGATAAGCCAATAATGGTTTGTAAATGATGACCTGGATTGGTTTCGTGGTAGGTCAAGGTTTGTAATGAATATGATGGCAGTGATGCTGTATCATACAAGCTGATCCAGAACGTGCCTTTGCGTGAACCATCTTGCGATGGGGCATCATAAAATGCACCGCTAGTTGAAGCCGCACGACTATCTGGTACCGCTTCAATGGCCACATCTTGGTCAGGTAAACGGCCAAACCAGTCTGGTAATTTGGCATCAACTAAGGCTAAGTCGGCATCAATATCGGCCATTAGTTGTTGCTTACCTTCTGGCGTATTTGGGTAAAGATATTGTGGGTCGTTGAGCAATACTTGCATGCGCTCACCTACAGTACCGTCAACATAACCCACCTCTTTAAGTAGTCCGTCCATTTCGAGAGTAATCCGTGCCACTTCGGCCAAACCGAGTTGATGAATGTCATCGGCGGTTTTAGTTGAGTTACCTAAATGTTGGATAAGTGTCTGATATAGCTTAGCCCCTTGAGGCAAACGACCAATGCCAGCTTCATGGGTTGCTTTTGGACGCACGGCTTCTAACGCATTGATTAGTTGGCGAGTTGCGGCATAGTATTTAGTTTCAACCAGTTCAGCGGCAGAGCTGATTAACGCATCACTACCCGCAACCTTTGCAGTATTAAGTTTAGCGCCAAAACTGGTGACTAAAGGATGCATGTTAGCCGGGCTGCTGATTTGTGCCTGTAACCCTCGTAAGGTGTTATCAATAACAAAATCGGGTGGAATGACGCCTATATCGGCATCATGGTTAAGCTTATCGACAAGCGTGCCCATTGCTGCAGGGTACATGCTTAAACGGTTTAAATAGGCGTTCGCTTCATCGGTATTGGTTACGGCAAATTTGTCTTCCATATAACCCGGAAATTCAATTTGTAAACCCGATAGGTGGTTGACGGAGTAGGGTAAAAACCACACACCATATTCGCCTAATACCGTGCCATAATTCACTGTTTGAGCCGGCAGCAATGCGCCTTTTACTTCCGATTTTATCGCGTTCAAGCTTATTTTCTCTGAATCGCTAAGGCTTGAGGCATCAATACTGTTCAGTTGACTCAGTATTGCCTTAAGGCCTTTTCGACGGTGAGTTTCACCAGATGGGCTGTAGTCGGTGAGTTTAGACATCACTTTGGCGTTGATACTGGCATCGCTCACGCCATAGTAAGTGGCAATTTCTGGTCTAAGTAGAAAGTAATCTCTCGTGATCGACTCTACTTGTTGTTTAAGGCTTAGCTTGGTCGCTGAGTTACCTGTTTGGTCGCTGGCTGTTTTTGAGTTGTTATTAGCTGTGCTGGGATCAGAACAAGCGGTGGCAAGCAGACTTATAATAATGGCAGGGATAATTTTTTTCATTGATTACTCATTACGTTAATAGTGGCATTCAAGTACGAATATGAGCATATCCTAACAGTTATGAGACTTAAGCTGTTGCAGTTTTATGTGCGACCTATTGAAAAATAACGCTGTCAGTTTGACGATGAGGTATAAATATGGTCTAACATTATTGAACATTGACATGAAATGGAGAAGGATATGTTAGGTGAAAGCCATGCGTTATTAGTTGATTTTCCTGAGTATCAAGACAAGATTTTGATGTTAACCGCCACTGATACTGAGTTTGCAGAAGATGCAAAGCAGTACCATAATTTAGATACTGAAATTCGTAAGCTGGAGTTACGCAACTCTCCAACAAGTGATGACTTTATGCATCAAGCCAAGCTTGACCGAACCGTGCTCAAAGACAAGCTTTACCTGCAGTTTACGCAAGCTTAATTCGTTTATTCGGCATTTTTGGCTATGTCACCATTTAGGTTGTGATGACATGGTCTATTTTTGCTGCTATCTCAGCTATATTCTTATTTTTATGGCCTGCGGCCACTAATGCTTAAGATCGCAAGGTTCCACCCTGCACGGGCCAATTCTACTGTCATTCCGGCATTGCTTTTGAGCCGGAATCCCACTCTCTTCTTTTATCGTTTAGGTTTTTATGGCCTGTGGCCACTAACGTCGTGGCGCTTCGCCCACACCAGACCAAGAGGAAACCAACGGCTGTTCCCTCTTGGAACTCCCAGCCGCCCCGCAACATTTTCAAACAGCGAAAAGGTCGCCATGGGGATTCATCCAGCTTTTAACTTTATTTTTAGTCCGCCTCGGCCTTATTCGAAAATGCTAACGCTTCCGATGGGGCGTCCCTTCCCCTCGAAAGCTAGCTGGCCGTCCATGGCCAGCTCACGCTATTTTCTTCAACGTCCTCAATGTAATTGAATCCTGAAAGTTTAAGATCCGTGGAATGACGTAAAATTAGTAGTAAGGACAACAGAAATCACAAAACACTACTTTAAAAGATGTAATTATAACAATCGATTAGCTAAAGTGTTGTATAAAAAACAACTACCGTAAAAAAGCAAATTCCTATAACATAAAACATACCAATTAAAGTTGGATATGGCATCGCCCAAGTTCAACAAGCGATTTATGCGTCGCAAACAACGCAACGCATAAATACTAAAATGTTAGCTTTCAGTGGAGAAGCTCGATGGATCGAGGCATAGTAGTAACACCATATTTCACTTTTGATGGTCATTCATTACATTTTCCTGGGTTAGTTGGAATTGAATCGACTAACTTGAAGCACTATTTGTTGTATTGGGATAAAGTTGAATTTCCTAATAACAACATTATTCATATTGGAGATTCTCCAGAATTTGAATTTCTATATAATGAGAATGTTCTTCAGCGTACGAATATTAATATAAATGGTTTTAGTGGCAACATCGGGAATGTATATTTAATCGCGCAAGCCGAAGCCATTAGGAAATTAAATGAGCAAGATCCTGGTAAGTGGACGTTAGGTCAAAATAGCTCACGTTTATTTGTACCTGACAGCCTATCTAAAAACACTTCGAGTGTTGAGTTTGAGCTTTACAATATTCTCCCCTCACCAGGTGACGATGTATCTTATGAAGAGATACTTAATTTTAAGGTAAAAAGAAAGGATGAACTTGCAGAGTTTCGGATGTGTATGGATGATATATATATCGATATTACAAAGAGTAATGATATCCCGCGTTCTAAAAACGTTGCTTTAACGAAGCTTGAGAAAAGTATTTCAAATTTAAACGTTGTAGCTAGTGAGTCTTGGAGTTCGAAATTCTTATCTGGATTTAAAGTGGATATAAGTATACCAAATGTTATAGACAACTCCGTTAAAGGTGCTGGTTTAGCAGCGATGTCAAGTTTACCTATAACCCTTGGCGCAGCTGCTGGAGCAGTGGCTTCTGTGATGAAATTTGACTTTTCGACGGCGCCTAGAGTTACAGGAACCAAAGGGTTACGCAATGATTTTGCTTATATATCAAGCGTTAATCGTGATCTAAAAAGCTAATAAATTAGGATTCAAAAATCAATCAGGGTGTCACTTTGGCACACGGGCTAATAAGGTGTTCAAGACTCATTGCACTTATCTTGCTTACCAATAAGCCATGCTCAACATTGTTTACTCTTTTGCAAACACTTTGCGGCCATCAACCCAGGTGGCGATGACGTTGTTTTGCCAAATCTGTTGTGGGTCAATTTTAAAATAATCATCTTCGACTAAGATAAAATCTGCTTTTTTACCGGGTTCTAATGAACCTAATAATTGCTCTTGGTGGCCCGCGTAGGCGGCGTCGATGGTGAAGCTTTTGAGTGCTTCGATGCGTGATAGTTTTTCGCTAGAGAGCCAGCCGTCGAGTGGCTGGTTAACATGATCTTGGCGGGTAACTGATGCATGTAATCCAAAAAATGGGTTAGGTGACTCGATGGGAAAGTCTGAACCGTTGGCGATAACGGCATTGGCATTTAACAGTTTTCGCCATGCATAAGCGCCGGCTAGACGGGCTTTACCTAAACGATTTTCGGCCATGTTTTTATCGCTGGTAGCGTGTGTTGCTTGAATTGAGGCGATAACCCCAAGTTGGGCAAAGCGCGGTATATCGGCTAAATCGAGAATTTGTGCGTGTTCAATGCGGTGGCGTAATGCTTTAGAGTCTGTGGCTGCAATCGCGGTTTGGTATTTATCGAGTACGACTTGATTGGCATTATCGCCAATGGCGTGGGTGTTGACCTGAAATCCCGCTTTCATCGACTGTAAAATTAGTTTGCCTAATTGCTCGTCTGAGTAAAGCATTAAGCCTTTATGGCCAGGTTGATCTGAGTATTCTTTGATTAACGCAGCGCCGCGACTGCCCAGTGCGCCATCGGCTGATATTTTAACGCTGTCGACTTTAAACATATCGTCAACCGTGGTGATGAATCCTTGTTTTAATATAGTGTCAAAGCGTGGGTCTTCTACCGACAGCATGCCATTGACTCGAATGCTCATAGCTTTTTTATCGGCTAATTGCTGGTAGGCTTTGATGTTAGCAATGCTAATGCCAGCATCGTGAACGCTGGTGAGTCCGTAAGAGGCAAGGCTGTTCATTGCTAGCGTTAAAGTGGATTCAAGTTGTTGCTGGTTAAGGTCTGGAATGATGTTAAACACTAAGTTCATTGCATTGTCGATAAGTACGCCAGTTGGATTACCTTGAGCATCTTTAACAATTTCCCCGCCTTCTGGCGCGACTGTGTTGGCGGAAATACCGGCTAGCGCTAGGGCTTTGCTATTCACCCAAATAGCATGGCCATCTACCCGACCAAATGACACTGGGTTAGCGCTAAAGGCTTTATCTAGGCTTTCTTTGCTGGGAAATTGCTTACTGTCCCATAATTCTTGGTTCCAACCGCGACCCATCAGCCAGCCATCGGTGGGATTTTTTTTACTGAATGCTTGAGCTCGCGCAACAGCATCTTGCTCGCTACTGGTATTGGTCAAATCAGCAGTGAGTAGGCTCAAGCCGTAATTCAGTACATGACCATGGGCGTCGATTAATCCAGGCAGTAGCGTTTTACCTTGTCCATCAATTAAGGTGATATCAGTCGCCGTTGGTAAGGTTTGATTTTGGCTAAATAACTGATCAATTTTATCATCGGTAAATTGAATCGCATTAAAGGTTTGCAGTTTGCCGTCAACGAGCGTGTAGCCATTAACGTGATGCACCAGTGTGGTTTGCGCCATGCTGTTAGCGCTAAAACCTGCAAAACCCAATGCTATCGATAGCGCTAAATACCCTTTTTTCATCTTGTTATCCCTTGTCATGCGACCATTTAATCAGTACCCATTAAATGTTAATTAATCGTTAATGGCAAGAGGCGTAATGGGGTGATGGGATGTCGATTAGCGGTTTATGTGTTTAACTCCTTTGTCTAAGGATTTGTAAATCAGCTTAACGGCCAATTCTGATGAGACGTTAAGCTGTTGTCATGGCGGATGACTAAATCACAGTAACTGACAGGTTACTGCACGATTAATGCGGTAGGGCAATTACCTGACCTTTTTTGACCACGGTTTTGCACGGATTAACCCCGTATGCGTAAGCCAATTGTGCTGGTGTGGTGATGTCCCACAAACAAAAATCGGCTTGTTTACCGATGTTAATACTGCCGACATTATTATCGATACCCAGCGCTTTTGCAGCATTAATGGTCACACCTTGTAAGGCTTCTTCTGGGGTTAATCTAAATAGCGTACAGGCCATATTGAGCATTAATAAGGTTGAGCAAATAGGCGATGACCCCGGATTAAAATCGCTGGCAATCACCATAGGTACCTTGTATTGGCGCAGTAATTCAATTGGCGGTAATTGGGTTTCGCGTAAAAAGTAAAATGCCCCTGGTAACAAGGTTGCGCAGGTACCGCTTTCACTAATGGCTTTAACGCCAGCTTCGTCTAAAAACTCAATATGATCGACTGATTTAGCCCCAAGCTTGGCGGCTAAGGCGCTACCGCCCATGTTGGTTAATTGCTCGGCATGCAGTTTTATCTGTAATCCTGCTTGTTTCGCTGCGGTTAATACTCGCTCCGTTTGCTCAATACTAAAGGCGATATTTTCACAAAAGACATCCACAGCATCAGCAAGGTTTTCAGCGATTACCGCGGGGAGCATGTCATTGATGACGAGGTCGATATACGCATCGGCATTATCTTTATATTCTGGCGGGATAGCATGGGCGCCTAAAAAGGTGGTGCAGACGTCAATATGATGATGCTCGCCGAGTTCACGCGCTACGCGAAGTAATTTAAGTTCGGTTTCGGTGTTCAAGCCATAGCCTGATTTAATTTCAACTGTGGTGACGCCTTCTCTGGCTAGGGCGTTTAAGCGTTGTCGGCCCAGTTCAAAGAGTTCGGCTTCATCGGCATCACGACACGCATTAACCGTTGAGATAATACCGCCACCTGCGCGAGCGATTTCGGCGTAAGTCGCACCTTGTAAACGCTGTTCAAATTCGTGGGCACGATTACCGGCAAAGACTAAGTGGGTGTGTGCATCAATGAGCCCCGGCGTGATCCAGCCGCCTTTGCCTCTGTAAACAGGTGTTGCCAGTACATCAAACTCAGGTAGTTCACTGCGCGGGCCAACCCAAGCAATTTTACCGTCTTTTACTGCAATGGCCGCTTGAGGTATTACGCCGTAAGCCCCTTGGATATTGGTATCCATGGTGGCCACGTTTACATCAATCCACACTTGATCCCACGACATAACATCCCCTCAAAATCGGTTTATAACTGTTTGCTAAACAATACTTGTTTTAGCTTGTATATACAAGGTAGGATGAATGATGTGTTTTTAAACAGCAATGGCATTATTGTCTAAAAAACCTGAGAGCTGCTGATATGGTCCAAGCAAAGTTTGCCCAAATAAAACAATTCATTTTGAGCCGTATTGAAACGGGCGAATGGCAAGAAAACGATCGAGTGCCGTCTGAAAATCAGTTAACTGAATTGTTTGCCTGTAGCCGCATGACAGCAAGGCGGGCGTTAACTGAGCTGGTGGACTCGGGCGTGTTAGAGCGTACTCAAGGGGTAGGCACGTTTGTGGCGGGATTAAAGTCGCAATCGTCACTGTTGGCTATTCGTAATATTGCCGACGAGATAAAAGATCGCGGCCATGGCTATAGCGTTCAACAGCTGGAACTAAAACAAATAGATGCCTCAACAGCGGTGGCAAATGCGTTAGGACTTGAAGTCGGCAACCCAGTATTTTATTCAGTATTAGTGCATTGCGAGCAAGGCTTACCACTGCAAGTTGAAGAGCGTTATGTGAACCCACTACTTGTACCTGATTACCTACAACAAGATTTTAACTTACATACACCCCATGAATATTTATCGGCGGTGGCGCCACTGACAGAGGCTAAACATACCGTTGAAGCCATTATGGCTAATGAGCTGTTGCAGCAACGTTTAGCCATTGCGGCGAGTGAACCTTGTTTACAAATTTTACGTCGTACTTGGTCACGCCAAGGTGTGGTCAGTTTTGCTCGCTTAGTTCACCCGGGCAGCAAATTTAAACTGGGTGGTCATTTAACGTTTGCGCGTTAAATAGTGATATCGAAAATGAAAACCTTAAGACATTAATCATAAACAACAAAACCAATAAAAAACCAAACCGAATTAATCGGTTGAAGAGGATAATATGGACAAACGACATGATCCAAGCCGTCGCATTATTGCCCCGCACGGTACTCAATTACAGTGTAAAAGCTGGTTAACTGAAGCGGCAATGCGGATGTTAATGAATAACCTCCACCCAGATGTAGCCGAGCGCCCAGAAGACCTAGTGGTTTATGGCGGTATTGGCCGTGCTGCGCGTGACTGGCAAAGTTACGACAAGATTATTGAGGTGCTAAAACGCCTTGAAGACGATGAAACCTTATTAGTGCAGTCTGGTAAACCTGTTGGGGTGTTTACCACTCATGCCAATGCGCCCCGCGTGATTATTGCTAATTCAAACCTAGTACCACATTGGGCTAACTGGGAGCACTTTAATGAACTGGATAAAAAAGGTTTGGCTATGTATGGCCAAATGACCGCTGGTTCGTGGATTTATATTGGTTCCCAAGGCATTGTTCAAGGCACCTACGAAACCTTTGTCGCCATGGCAAAACAGCACTTTAATGGCTCGTCAGCTGGCAAGTGGATTTTAACTGGCGGTTTAGGCGGCATGGGCGGTGCGCAACCATTGGCTGGTACTATGGCGGGTTATTCAGTATTAACCTGTGAAGTCGATGAAAGCCGGATCGATTTTCGCATGCGCACCGGTTACGTCGACAAAAAAGCCACTTCATTAGATCAAGCATTAGCGATGATTTATGAAGCAAACCAAAGCGGCAAGCCTGTTTCGGTGGGTTTATTAGCGAATGCCGCCGATGTGTTTACTGAGTTAGTGACTCGCGGCATTGTGCCTGATGTGGTCACTGACCAAACCTCAGCCCACGATCCATTAAACGGCTATTTACCTCAAGGCTGGACCTTAGAGCACGCAGCGCAAATGCGTAAAACTGACGAAGCGGCAGTGGTTAAAGCGGCTAAGCAGTCAATGGCCGTTCAAGTTAAAGCTATGTTGGCATTACAAGCAGCCGGTGCGGCAACCACGGATTACGGTAATAATATTCGTCAAATGGCCTTTGAAGAAGGTGTGAAGAATGCGTTTGACTTCCCAGGGTTTGTGCCTGCGTATGTGCGGCCATTATTTTGTGAAGGCATTGGACCATTCCGTTGGGTAGCCTTGTCTGGCGATCCGCAAGATATCTATAAGACAGATGCCAAAGTCAAAGAGCTGATCCCTGATAATCCGCAGTTACACAATTGGCTCGACATGGCGCGTGAGCGTATTGCATTTCAAGGTCTGCCGGCACGTATCTGTTGGGTTGGCTTAAAAGATCGTGCCCGCTTAGCGCTAGCCTTTAATGAAATGGTCAAAAATGGTGAGTTATCCGCACCGATTGTCATTGGTCGTGATCACTTAGATTCTGGCTCAGTAGCCAGTCCAAACCGTGAAACCGAAGCCATGCTCGATGGTTCTGATGCGGTATCGGATTGGCCATTAATGAATGCTTTACTCAATACGGCCAGTGGTGCGACTTGGGTATCATTACATCATGGCGGCGGCGTAGGCATGGGCTTTAGTCAGCACTCAGGGGTGGTGATTGTTGCCGATGGTACCTATGAGGCTGCGATAAGATTAGGCCGAGTATTATGGAACGACCCCGCTACTGGGGTAATGCGTCATGCAGATGCTGGCTATGACATTGCAAAAAACTGTGCCAAAGAGCAAGGCTTAGACCTGCCAATGTTAGGAGCATAACCCATGTCGACTTATTCATTTGAACTTATTCCAGGTACGTTAACCCTGGCACAAACCCGTGCGATCAGCCGCAATGATGTCAAGCTGACTCTTGCAACTGCAGCGATTGAAGACATTAAGCAAAGTGCTGAAATCGTTCAGCAGGTGCTCCGCGAAGGCCGAACTGTTTACGGCATCAATACAGGCTTTGGTTTATTAGCCAATACTAAAATTGCTCCTGAAGACCTGCAATTACTGCAACGCTCTATTGTGCTATCTCATGCCGCAGGTATTGGCAAATACATGCAAGATGCCACTGTGCGCCTAATGATGGTATTGAAAATTAACTCATTAAGTCGCGGCTTTTCGGGCATTCGTTTAGAAGTGATCGAGTTTTTAATCCAGCTAATCAATGCCGGTGTGTATCCATGTGTGCCTGAAAAGGGCTCAGTTGGTGCATCAGGTGATTTAGCGCCACTTGCACACATGTGTTTGCCGTTATTAGGCGAAGGCGAAATGAGTTATCAAGGCCAGATCATTAGCGCTAAAGAAGGCTTAGACATCGCAGGATTACACCCCATAGAATTAGCCGCTAAAGAAGGTTTAGCGCTTCTCAATGGTACTCAAGCATCGACAGCGCTAGCGCTTGAAGGGTTATTTAATGCCGAAGACTTGTTTGCTGCCAGTTCAGTGATTGGTGCTATGAGTGTTGAAGCGGCTATGGGCAGTCGTAGCCCATTTGATATACGCATTCATGCTGCGCGTGGTCAAAAAGGCCAAATTGATTCGGCCGCTATTTTCCGTCATCTGTTAAGCAATGAGTCAGAAATTAGCTTAAGCCATACCAATTGCGAAAAAGTACAAGATCCCTATTCACTGCGTTGTCAGCCGCAAGTGTTAGGTGCCTGTTTAACCCAAATACGTCAAGCTGCAGAAGTGCTTGGGGCTGAAGCTAACGGTGTTACCGATAATCCACTGGTGTTCCAAGACACTGGCGATATTATTTCTGGCGGTAATTTTCATGCGGAACCTGTAGCAATGGCGGCAGATAATCTTGCAATTGCGATTGCTGAAATGGGTTCAATTTCCGAGCGAAGAATGGCTTTACTAATTGATTCTAGCTTATCTAAGTTGCCGCCATTTTTAGTGGATAACGGCGGGGTGAATTCTGGTTTTATGATTGCTCAGGTGACTGCGGCAGCGTTAGCGTCTGAGAACAAAACCTATGCTCACCCAGCCTCGGTAGACAGCTTACCCACATCGGCTAACCAAGAAGATCATGTGTCGATGGCCACCTTTGCTGCACGGCGCTTACGCTACATGAGCGAAAATACCCGTGGTGTATTAGCCATTGAATTGTTAGCTGCTGCACAAGGGCTCGACTTTAGAACGCCTTTGCAACCAAGTACAGCAGTGGCAATGGCCAAAGCCGAACTGCGTAACATCGTCACGTTTTATGATAAAGACCGTTATTTTTCACCTGATATCGAGAACTCGGTCGATTTGTTATCGAGTGCAAGCTTTAACAGGCTGCTGCCACAGGGTATGTTACCGAGCTTTTAGTGATGCCACTGATCATTAGCATAAGATATTGATCAATAATCCGATAAAGGGCCGAAAGGTCCTTTTTTATTGCCTTTCTTGTGCAAGGCTAAGCTAATTTTTGTTTAATCTTTCATAGGTATACTGACACTATTTATCACTGTTAACATAGCAGTGACTTACATTTATATTGAGCGTGCTACTGATCTTGTCGAGGTTTCGTTAACGTTCTGCATCAACACAATGCATAATGTCATATTGATAAGCCTGTGAATGCTTTATCATTTTTTACGCGATTTAATTTAAGTCTCTTTATTGAGTAAAGAGAACGTCTTGCTAAGGATTTTTTTGTGAATATAGATGTACGAGTTGAAATGGCGGCTTGGTTAACCCGCTTAGGCATTAATAGCCAACCATCGGATGGTGTTGCCACATCAATATTAGTTCTTGCTTGTTTGCTAGTGGCAGGTATCAGTTACTACATTACCCACAGATTTGTGGTTCATGGTGTGAATGCCGTGATCCGTCGCTCCTCGGTGACTTGGGACGATATTTTTATGCGCTTTTTTGTATTTGAGCGCCTTGCTATTTTGGTACCGATTTTAATCCTCGATTTATTAATGCCTATTTTAGTGACTGAGCACCCGTTAATCAGTGCCATTATCGACCGTTCTCTTAGCGCTTTGTTGGTGTTCTTTATTATTCGCGCAATATATAGCGGCTTAAATGCCATCGATGAAATTGCTGATGTTAATCATGTGAATCGCCGTTTACCAGTAAAAAGCTTTGTTCAGCTGACCAAATTATTCCTGTTTTTTATTGGGTTAATTGTCGCATTTGCCATTTTAGCCGACCAGTCGCCTATTTATTTTTTTAGTGGCTTAGGTGTGGCAACTGGTTTGGTAATGCTAGTGTTTCGCGACACTATTTTGGGTTTTGTTGCCGGAATTCAGTTAGCGGCTAATCGCATGGTGAGTAAAGGCGATTGGATTCAAATGGATAAGTATGCTGCAGACGGCGCAGTTGAAGACGTCACATTAACCACAGTCAAAGTCCGCAACTGGGACAATACCATTACCATGATCCCAGCCTATGCATTAGTATCTGATGCTTTTAAAAACTGGCGCGGCATGTCTGAGTCTGGTGGTCGACGGATTAAGCGTTCAATCAATATCGATGTAAATAGTATTCAATTTTTAACTGATGAAGAACGTCTACGCCTAGGTAAGGTGAATTATTTAAAAGAATACTTACCACAAATATTTACTGAAATCAGTGTCGCTAATGCTAACGTAAGTGATATTGAAATGAAGGTTAACGGTCGTCATCTAACCAATATCGGAACATTCAGAGCATACTTACAAGAATATTTGCGCCGTCATGAAAAAATACATAAAGACATGACATTGATGGTTAGGCAGCTTGCGCCAACGACTGAAGGATTACCCATCGAGTTGTATATTTTTACCAATGACATTCGATGGACCTATTACGAAGCCATTCAGGCCGATATTTTTGACCACATTTTTGCCGTGTTACCCGAGTTTGGTTTACGTGCGTTTCAAAATCCGACAGGAACCGATATTCGCAGCATAAAGCAACACACCGAACAAGATTGATAAGCGGTCAGATAATGGATCTCTGAGTCGTTAAATCACCGAGACGACTCTTTATATCAATACCCTTATGGGCTGTGCCCGTGCAAGCCAGTTGGTTAAATAATCTCAATAGGCAAGTTCGGGCAATAAGTCACCACAGCCATAGTGTGTCGACAGGTCTGAGCATAGTCATAGGCTTGTGCTTATTAAGGGTTAAGTGACTCAGCGTATAAACAAGGACTGTGAGTTAAAGGTTATTTCTACATTGGCTAAGCAGTAGCATATCGCCGCTATTTTTGTTGATAGTCAGGGATTACTTTTGGATGCACACCCTTGATTGAACGATAGAAATCCATTAACTGGTTTATTTCCGCTTCAATCTCTCCGCTCGGCTTTAAGGGCTTGGCAATCACAATGGCCTTTCGGCCAAAATCTAATCCTATTGGCACAATATCAACATTGGCTTTGGCTGCTATATGATAAAAACCACTTTTCCAACGTGTTACAGGGCTGCGGGTTCCTTCAGGTGCTAAGGCTAGTTTATAAAGCGGATCTTGTTGGAATAACAGTACGACGCCATCAACTAAATTATTGTATTTGCTTCTATTGACTGGACTGCCGCCCATGGCGCGAAACATCCATCCCCAAGGTGGAATAAACAGCTGATGCTTGCCCAAAAAGTGGATTTTAGTGCCTAACGCACTGCGAGCGATAATACCGATAATGAAATCCCAGTTACTCGTATGTGGGCCAACAATGATGACGCACGGCCTGGTTTTATCCAGTTGGCCATCTATTTTCCAACCAAGTATTGTGAGTAATCCAGAGCAAAGTGAGCTGAACATGGCGTCATTCCAATCATTGAGCTTTATTAAGCTTTTTGTTTTATGGTATTGACTCATCAAAGCCTGTGCCGAGAATCGGAGTCAAACATGTTTTCTAGCTATTGCGACGTGTCAGTGTATCTGATCTCATATCAGCATAGTCGATCATCATGGTCATTTGATGCTTGAATCTGACTTAAAATAATCGCTGGCATGAGACTATGTTAGGCATGGGCTGAAATGCTCATCAGGCAAATTTGTGCCTCAAGAGTGTGCTTATTCGCCCTAGTGAAATATCGCTTAGCAGAGCACACCTGCATGCTAAGCGTGTAGCATCAACTCATTCTTTAGCAGGATGTGTTAGTGAGTGCTTGGTTTGCTAAATTCTGCAATGCGTTTTGCCTCGTCTAGGATGGCTTGTTCTAATTCTGCTTCTGACTTCATCCGTTCCAAATCTAATTTCATCCGCTGTTGCTTTGGTAAAGCAGTGCGAGCTTCCATAATAGGGTGGTTTCTAATCAGCTCATAATGGCTAAACAGCTTAGGGAAGTCGGCGACAACTTGTTCCGACATGGATAAGGCATCAAATAATTTGCCAATGCGCATAACGCCTTCAGACAACTCACAGCGATCTTCTAACATTGCAGCAGCAATATAGCGGATATCGGTCAGTATCTGCTGTCTGCGCTCCTCAGCTTTAGCCTTACGTTCTGACTGTGCGAGTTGATTAGCTTGGGTGCGACGCTTAAGCGTTATCAGTAAGTATGTTGCGTAGGTTGCAAGGGCAATAATGATGAGTAAAGCAATAACGATGGCGGTTGTAGACACAATTTATCCTTTTCTGAATACAAAACTGGCGCCATATGCGCCAGTTTTCTGATATCAAACCAAGAAATAGCTTGGTATTACTTTCATCGAGCAGACTAGTCTTTCTGCTGATAATCTTTAAGCAGATCCGCACCTGATTCAAAACGATTCAATAGGTCATCATCGCTCAGTTGCTTTTTAGGGCTTTCCATTGGCGTATCATCACCATCAGTAAGACCTAAACTTAACATCAGTTGCTCAATTCTGTCTAATTGAGCGTCCAACCACTTTTGGTCTGCGTCAGATAAATCACGACCTTCTTCTAGTTGGTCGAGTAACTGATTTAATCTTGGATCGTCTTCGAGTTTCAATAACTTTTGCTCGTCAGTTAGCTTAGGCTGTTTAGGCTTAACCACTAAAGGCTTGGTAATTGATGTTGGTAATATTAATGCGACCGGCTTTTTACTGCCATGGCGTGCATCTTTATTTTTAACCGTTGCATTATCCGCGGCTTGTTTAAGCAACGTTTCATTATGACGGCTACCTGATTTACGGCCGGTTTCTGACTTTTTACCATCGACCGCATTGCGATCGACTTTTTTTACTCTTGGGGCAAACTTAGCGCCGTTTTCGCCGCCTTTGCGAGTTTTTTTACTGCGAGCCATGATGTTCTCGTTAGGTTTTCTAAACACGTCCTTGCAGATCAATTTCTACAAGACACTAAATAAGGATGCGCTTTATATCAGATTTTGATGATTTTTGCATCAAAACCAGATCTTTCAATGCAAATAATAGCTCAAAATCACTATTCAATGCTAAATATTCAAATGTAGAGTGCTGATAAAAGCTTACATGAGTTGGATTGTTTTTGTAATGCCATTTGGCAAAATGGTCTTTATCAGTCAGTAAGGGAGTGCTTATTGCTAACCAGCCACCCGGTTTAATCAATTGATTGAGTAAGAGCCATTCTCGGTGAGGATGACGAAAGTGTTCAAAGACTCGATAACAGCACACAAAATCATAACGCTGTTGCAGCACTGACTGATCAGCAGCAAAAAAAGGATCGTACTCATTAACAATATGGCCGGCATCAGCTATAGATTGTCTACTGTGCTCGTCAAGTAAGCGGCCGAAATTGAGGCCTGTTAATGTACCGGTTTGTTGCTGAGATATTTGATCTAACAGTGGCAGAATAAATTGCGATAATGGCTTCTGTTTCGATGACTTTTGCGATCGACCATAGCGCTGCTTCTCAAGATCGGGCATCAGATGAGATTTTGGGTTAGCAAAGACTAAACCACATTGTTCGCAGCTGTAGAACGCTCTTTTTTTGTCTTGAACAAAAAATTCAGCAAAATGATTACAAAGCGGACATACATTCATCAAATACAGCAGCACCTAAGTATTGACTGGATAAACGATTATATAGCGAATGCGGTTAATTAAAAGTAAGTATTTGAAATCAAGTCGATATTAATGCTTTTTAGGCATAAAAAAAGGTGGCAGTATAAACTGCCACCTCGTAAAACAGTGCTTAACGCACTTTATTCTGATTCCAAGTATCCGTACTTGCTATGTGACTGTCCCGGTCAGATCTTTATTTATTCTGCTTTCCATGCCGTTTTTAGTTGTTATTGGTCATCAATGACGCTTTTTTATATTCTGTTGCCGTCCTGACTACAGCTTCCGTAGATGGTCTTCAATGACACATCATTATCCTAATTGTCTTCAATGACATTAGTTAACCATCCTTGTTGCTTTGTACCTTCGAGCGATAAAGCTTCCAGTGTGCATCCTCAGCTATAAGCTTTGTCAGCTATTATTTGAATCTTCAAATAATACTCTGGGTTATCAGTCACTCTGTTGTGTAAGGCAGTGCTAAACAGCATGTCGACCAATCGGTCTGTTCCTTACAAATTTTACGACCAGTATTTCAAGATGAAATATCGACTCATGTAGTTATTATTAGTGAGCGGTCTTAAATTATTATTATTATAAATTAGCTTTATTCTTATATCTTAAATGTATCAGTCCGAAACCTGCTTGATGTTATTAGATTTATATTACAAACAGCTGGGTTTACCTCGGTACGGGGTGTATTTAACGCTAAAACAACGAACACTGTCAAGTAAAAATCAGTGAAGTTGACGTAAACGTAAACTTTAGGCGGTAAAAAATGGGCTCAAAAGCCCATTCTTTATTAGTGAATATTCAGTGGTATTAATGCTTAATACTTGAAATATATTTAGATAATGCTTCGATATCAGCATCAGATAATTTTTTCGCTACATCTTGCATCATGCCATTTAAATCGTTGTGACGAAGTCCATCACGGAATTGTGTTAGCTGAATTTTGATATAGTTGGCATGTTGACCGCCAACCATAGGGAAACCTGCAGCAGAGGCGCCTTTACCTTCCGGCCCATGACAAGCAACACATGCGGTAATTCCACGAGCGGTATCACCGCCTTTATACAGTTTTTCACCAGCAGCAGGTACATCGGCAACATTTGAGGCCGCTTGTACTTGGCTAGAGAAGTATGCTGAAAGGTCTGCAATGTCTTCATCACTGAGTCCCATAGCAAAACCGATCATAATTGGGTTCATACGACCCTCAGCACCGCCGGTTTTCGCAGCTAAACGAAATTCAGTCAATTGTTTTTCAAGGTATGCAGGATGTTGACCTGCTAATTTAGGATACATATCAATCATACTATTGCCGTCAGCACCGTGACAGGCAGAACATACGATTGCTTTAGTTTTGCCTACTTCAGCATTACCTTCAGCCATAACTGATGATGACATAGCGGCTACTACAGACAGCGCAAGAGCTAACTTTTTCATGGCGTTCCAACTTCTAGTTAATTTATTGTCCTGAGCTTACTAGGAAGACCCGCAAGCGTGGTAAAATGTTTTTCCAAGCGCTTTGGTGTAGTTTACGATGCTCGTTAAGAGTGAGATCATTTTTGACTACATCACACATATCAGCTTTGCTTGGGTATATAATGTGATCTGCCTAATATTTTACACGAAAATGTGCAAAAGTAAGCAATTGTTAAAAATTTATGGTAACGCGTTTACTAGAAGTAATTTAATTGGAGTTAAGAGTGACAGAATCTCGTATCGATTTCCGTAGGGCTAAGTTTTTAATCAGTGCGCCTGATATTGCGCATTTAGATCAGTATCTTCCTGGGGATATCGGGGTTGAGATTGCGTTTGCTGGACGCTCTAATGCCGGTAAATCCAGTGCGTTAAACGCACTTACTGAACAAAAAAGTTTAGCTCGAACCAGTAAAACCCCTGGTCGTACCCAACTGATTAACGTGTTTCAGTTAGATGATGATCGTCGTTTAGTCGATTTACCGGGTTATGGTTTTGCCCAAGTTCCTTTAGCGTTAAAAAATAAATGGCAAGAGGCGCTTGGCGAGTATTTGCAAAAACGAGCTTGTTTAAGCGGCGTGGTGGTGTTGATGGATATTCGTCATCCATTGAAAGATCTTGATATGCAAATGATTGAGTGGGCCGTGATCAGTAATATTCCGGTGTTAGCATTGTTAACCAAATCGGATAAATTGACCCAAAGTGTCAAAATGAAAACAGTTAATGATGTCCGTGCTGCCCTAAAAGATTTTGGTGATAAAGTACAAGTGGAGACGCTGTCATCGCTAAAAGGCACGGGTAAACCTAAAGTGCTCAGTATTCTAAATGATTGGTGTCATCCCCAATGGTTAGCGGAACAGAAGGCCGAGCAAGCTTCAGAGTCTGAGTAACGATAGCATGATGTAATTGATTACCAACAGCACGAAAAGCCGACAACCAAGTCGGTTTTTTTATGTGTTTGATATGAGAATGGTGATTTTCAAGCAAAAAAAAACCGATAACCAAACGGTCATCGGTACAAAAAAATTAGCTCTTTTGGGGAGAAGCTAAATTCAACAAGACTCAAGTGCCATCAACTCAATTTGATGACTCTCAATAACCATACAATAACCTTTTTTTAACCAACATTAAAGTATTTACTCTAAATATTTTTGCGGTGAAAAAAAATCAAAAAAAAGCCCCAGCAACCTGAGTTGCTGGGGCGCCGAATTTGGCTAGTCACTACTGCTAGTGAAATAAAGGTTTGAAAGATTGAACATCTTAACCTCTGTACCCTACAACGAATATAATACCGTATCCGCCTTAAAATGAAAAACTGTTTTTCATATAAAGACACAATAACTGTGAGTTTGGCAACAAATTAATGCAGCTTTGTTAACTGTGTCGACAAAAATGTTGTATTTATTAGGTCGATTTGGGGTGTAGGTTATGCGCTCAAGGTCTACAGATGTTGAAAAGCGTAGCCGTTGAAACGTTTGGCCAATAAAAATGCCGTATTCCAATGAATACGGCATTTTATGCTTTAGCAACTTAGGTTATTTATCTTATGCAATGCAAACCTATCAAACTACGATTTAGTGGGCTTCATCCCAATTGTCGCCAATACCTGCCTCTGCTAACAAGGTCACATCTAATGATGCTGCTTGTGCCATTAAATCGCACACTTTGGTTTTGAGTGTTTCTGCTTGAGTTTCATCCACTTCAAACACTAATTCATCGTGTACTTGCATGATCAGGGTAATTTCACCTTGAGTATATTGGTTAATCCACTGGTGGATAGCAATCATGGCTTTTTTGATTATGTCTGCTGCAGTCCCTTGCATGGGAGCATTAATCGCTGCTCGCTCAGCGGCTTGGCGGCGCATGGCATTGCGATCGTTGATTTCAGGTAAATATAAACGACGGCCAAATAAGGTCGAAACATAACCCAATTCAGCAGCAATGGCGCGGGTTTCTTCCATATACTTAAGCACACCAGGATAGCGAGCAAAATACGTGTCTATGTAGGTTTGTGCTTCGTTGCGTGGAATATCTAATTGCTTAGCTAAACCAAATGCAGACATGCCATAAATTAAACCAAAGTTAACCGCTTTGGCGCGGCGACGTTGCTCGGTCGTGACTTCTTCAAAATGCACCCCAAATACTTCGGCTGCAGTGGCTTTATGAATATCTTTACCTTCAGCAAAAGCGGTCAGTAAGCCTTCATCTTGAGATAAATGAGCCATGATACGCAGTTCGATTTGTGAATAATCGGCCGCTAAAATTTTTCGACCCGCAGGAGCGATAAAGGCTTGGCGAATACGGCGGCCTTCTTCGGTACGGATAGGAATATTTTGTAAGTTTGGCTCACTTGATGACAAGCGGCCTGTTGCGGCATTCGCTTGATGATAGCTAGTGTGAACCCTGCCTGTTATGGCATTAACCATTAGCGGCAGTTTATCGGTATAAGTACTTTTTAGTTTTGCTAGGCTGCGATGCTCGAGAATAACTTTAGGTAAAGGATAATCAAGTGCTAGCTCGACTAATACGTCTTCAGCAGTTGATGGTGCACCCTTAGGAGTCTTTTTCTTTATTGGGTAACCTAGTTTTTCAAAAAATAGTGTCTGTAGTTGCTTTGGTGAGGCTAAGTTAAACTTCTCTTCGGCTATTTCGTAGGCTTTGTTTTCTAAATCATCCAGTTTTTTGGCTAACTCACCACTTTGTTGGCTCAGTAACATTGAGTCGATAAGGACACCTTGGCGTTCAACGTCTGACAGTACTTGAATTAACGGCAGCTCTAACTCATCAAACACACTGGCCAGTTTGGGTTCTTTTTCCAGTCTTGGCCATAAGTGTTGATGTAAACGCAGGGTAATATCGGCATCTTCAGCGGCATATGGTCCAGCAATATCTAAATCAACTTGATTAAAAGTCAGTTGCTTTGCGCCTTTGCCTGCGACTTCTTCAAAACTGATATTTTTATGGCCAAGATATTTAAGCGCTAATCCATCCATGTCATGACGTGATGCTATTGAGTTAAATACATAGGATTCGAGCATGGTGTCAAAGCGGACACCTTTTAGGGTAATACCAACATTGGCTAAAATACTCATGTCATATTTGAGATTTTGGCCTACTTTCTGCGGTGTATCGCTTTCAAGAATAGGACGCAGTTTTTCAAGTGCGCTGGTTTTATCAATTTGTTGCGGTGCATCAAGGTAATCATGTGCTAATGGTAAATAAGCTGCTTTACCTGCTTCAGTGGCAAATGATAAACCCACAAGTTCAGCTTCCATGTAATTGAGGCTAGTTGTTTCAGTATCAATTGCAATCAGTTCAGCGCTATTGAGCTGTTCGATCCATTTGTCGAGTGCTTCCATCGTCAGAATCGTTTCATATTCTGCTTCAATGGTCGGTGATACCGTGATGTCGTCATCGCTATCTTTGTCGCTAACAGTGCCGCGAGGTTGCTTGTTATCTAATACTTCTGCTAACCAACGCTTGAACTCCATTTCACCAAAGCATTTAATCAGTTCATCTCGATCTTGTGGCTTAACTGTGAGTTCATGCCAGTCTTGTTCAAGTTTGACATCAGTTTTGATGGTGGCCAACTCGTAAGACAGTCTTAGCATATCGGCATTGTCGATAATTTTAGTCGGCATGGTTTTTGAGCCTCGAAAGCCCACTTCAATGACGCTTTGTGGATCCGCTAAAATCTTCTCTACACTTCCCACACCAAGCAGCATCGCCAGCGCGGTTTTCTCGCCGACGCCAGGTAAACCTGGAATGTTATCTGACTTGTCACCCATGAGTGCTAAAAAGTCGATGATTCTATCTGGATGGACACCGTATTTAGCCTTGACCTCTTCCGGTCCCATAATGGTGTCTGTCATAGTATTGATTAACGTGACATGCTCATTGACGAGTTGCGCCATGTCTTTATCGCCGGTACTGATTAAGGTTGCTCGGCCTTCTTTACTCGCTTGCAGGGCGATGGTACCGATAACATCGTCGGCTTCGACACCAGAAATGCTGATCAGTGGTAAGCCCATCGCGTGGATGATTTTGTGCAATGGTTCGATTTGAGTACGCAGATCATCAGGCATAGGTGGACGCTGGGCTTTATATTCGCCGTACATATCGTTGCGGAAGGTTTTGCCTTTGGCATCGAAAACCACTGCAATATGACTCGGACTATAGCGGCTTAATAAACTGCGAAGCATATTAACGACGCCATAAACCGCACCAGTCGCTTCACCTTTTGAATTGGTTAAATGAGGCGGCGAATAATAAGCGCGATAAAGATAAGATGAGCCATCAACTAGGATGAGCGGGTTATTGGGAATCGTTGGCATAATTAATATTCGTGTTCATTATTTTGCGAGACTAATAGGATGACATTATACCCACAGCACCTCAAGATGCTTGTGAGATTGTCAGTTATTTATCCAAAATGACGCTAAATAATCTTGACGTATGACAAGTCGTGCATTTAGTGGGACTTTATCGGTGCAAATATCTCAGAAAGTAGAAAATCAGCCACGGAAAAAGCTCCCAGCCTGTGGATAAGTCTGTGAGTGGAATAGTCAACCTTGTTGGATAGATTTTCTTACGGCTTGAAACGAAATCGGTAACTAGTTGATTTTTTTAATTTATTTTTATTTTTGTGAGCTAAATATTAATTTTAATAAATATTACTATTTTGTGGACTTTTTTATTGATGTCAGTTAAGTCTCTCGCAAATTTAGTGATGTTTTGTGACTAAAAAAAGCGCATCTACTAAATTCGACGCTCTAAGTTAGCACGATTTTTAATCAGATCAACCGTTTTGTTAGTTTTTTGTTGTATTTTTTGTATTGTCACTTAAAAGATGAAGGAGAGTGTCATGAAAAAGGTTGCTGTTTTACTGAGTGGCTGTGGGGTATTTGATGGAACTGAAATTCACGAAGCGGTATTAACGCTTCTGGCGATAACCCAAGCTGGGGCGACATATCAATGTTTTGCGCCAGATATTACTCAAATGCACGTAGTGAATCATTTAACCGGTGAGGTCAATAACGACGAAAGCCGTAATGTTTTGGTTGAGTCGGCGCGAATTGCCCGTGGTGAAGTGCTTAATGCTAATGCCTTAGAGGTCAGTCAATTTGATGCTTTGGTGATCCCTGGTGGCTTTGGTGCGGCTAAAAATTTATCAAACTTTGCGACCACGGGCAGTCATTGCCATATTCAGCCTATTGTAGAGAACTTTATTCGTGAATTCGCTTTAGCTCATAAACCGGTGGGTTTTGTGTGTGTTTCACCTGTGATGATCCCCAATATTTATGGCAAAGGAGCTGTCGGTACTATTGGAACTGATTCTGATACCGCGCATGCATTTAATGAAATGGGTGGTAAGCATAAAGATGCACAAGTGGAAGATATTGTGGTTGATGAGGCCAATAAAATCGTCAGTACGCCAGCCTATATGTTAGCAACCTCGATTTTAGAGGCGCACATAGGTATTGAGAAACTGGTTACAAAAGTGCTTGAAATGGCTTAACGATTAGGCGTGACATATATCTTACATGTGAGCGGATGAATAAAAAAGCCACCCTTGGTGGCATTTTTTATTCATCCTGCAAGAGTGTTAGTTCGTTTTCGCGGCTGGTGATTTTTTGCTATCAAATAATGCTTGAGCCAAACCAACACAAAGCCCTGCAATATGGGCACCATTTGCAATAGGCATTCCCAGCACATCCGTAAAGCCAAGAACGAGCCAAACCATCATAAACCCCATATAAGATTGCGGTAAATTAATACCACAAGTGGGTTTACGGATCCCCATTAACCAAGTGTAACCCACCACAGCATAAACGACGCCAGACAGCCCGCCAAAATTAGGCCCTGTCATGTAAAACTGCACAATATTGGGTAACGTACCCGCGACGATTAATAAAAATAATAATGGTCGAGTACCTAAATTGGTCTCAATTTTACCGCCTAAATACCACCACCAAAGTAAATTAAAGATAATATGCATAGCAGAAAAGTGCATTAGGCTAGGGGTGAAGACTCGCCATATTTGGCTTAAATCACTATCAGCTACGGCGCCGAAAAAAGATAATTTAGTAAAAATATCATTAGCAAAACCAAGGTTCATAGCAGCAAAAACAGCCACACATGCAAAAAAACATACTAATGTGAGTGGGCCTGCACCTGTCATAAACTGTTGAATTAGGCCTTTAGCTCCCGGGCCGTAGTCAAATTTAGTATCGGTAGCGCCGTTATCCCAAGATGCCTGCAAATACTTGCTGTCGTGAGGGTTTTTAGCAAACTCAAGTAACTCGGCGCGGGCTTGAACTTCATCAGCAGGATTGGTGATCGCTAGGCCAACACCCTCAGCATGAGAAACAGCATGGCATTGAATATTTAACCCTTTAAGGTAGTCAATAAATGCTTGTGCTGCACGTGCATTAGGAAGTTGGCCAATTTCTATCATGAGTGAGCTAAGCTCCAAGCGCTGAAGCCGCCATCTAGGCTGTAAACATCATCAAAACCTTGCTCATTTAAGTAGTTGGCCGCACTTTGGCTACTCATGCCGTGATAGCACACTACGACCAAAGGTTTGTCCATATCAGCATCGGCAATAAAGGTTGCTAGATTTTCATTGGTTAGATTAGTTGAACCTTCAATGTGAGCAGCGGTAAAACTAGCAGCATCACGAATATCAACAACTTGTATGTCGTTAGATTCGGAGGACATATGGATAAGCTCATTAATCGACAGATGTTTAAAACCAGACATGTTATTACCTATAAAAATGTACGCATAGCGTTTGACTTAGTATCAGTCTGCAACAAGGGGTTGTATAAATACAACCCCTTGTTAGTGTGGATATGCTAGATGTTAATAATAATTAATCCCAGCTCAGGATAACCTTGCCAGACTGACCTGAGCGCATTGCATCAAAGCCTTTCTGGAAATCATCAATATTAAAGTGATGAGTAATGATCGGAGATAAATCTAAGCCAGATTGGATTAAACTGGCCATTTTATACCAAGTTTCGAACATTTCACGGCCATAAATGCCTTTGATGATCAAACCTTTAAAAATGATTTTGCTCCAATCAATAGCCATTTCGCCACCAGGAATACCTAGCATGGCAATTTTACCACCATGGTTCATCGTGTCTAACATGGCATGGAATGCCGATGGCACACCTGACATTTCTAAACCGACGTCAAAGCCTTCAGTCATGCCAAGCTCTTTCATCACATCTTTAAGACTTTCTGTGGCGACATTCACTGCGCGGGTTGCACCCATTTTACGAGCAAGATCAAGTCGGTATTCGTTTACATCAGTGATCACGACATGACGTGCTCCGACATGTTTACACACAGCAGCAGCCATAATACCAATAGGACCAGCGCCGGTAATTAATACGTCCTCACCGACTAAATCAAATGATAATGCGGTATGTACAGCGTTACCGAAAGGATCGAATATAGCCGCTAAATTATCTGGAATATCAGCCGGGATCTTGAAAGCGTTAAATGCAGGTAGCACTAAGTATTCGGCAAATGCGCCGTCACGGTTCACGCCAACACCTGAAGTGTTACGGCATAAGTGAGTACGGCCTGCACGACAGTTACGGCAATGGCCACAAGTAATATGACCTTCACCCGATACGCGATCGCCAATACTGAAACCGCGAACTTCCTGACCCATACTGACAACTTCACCGACATATTCATGGCCAGCAATCATAGGTACAGGAATGGTTTTTTGTGACCATTCATCCCAGTTGTAGATATGGACGTCAGTGCCACAAATAGCCGTTTTACGAATTTTAATCAGTAGGTCGTTGTGACCCATTTCTGGTTTTGGTGCATCGACCATCCAGATGCCTTCTTCAGGCTTTAACTTACTTAATGCTTTCATGTTAATGACCTATGTTGTCTGGAATTAGATAATGCCCATTTCTTTACCAATACGGGTAAATGCACCAATTGCATGATCAAGTTGCTCGCGGGTGTGTGCCGCAGACATTTGGGTGCGAATACGCGCTTGGCCTTTAGGCACTACAGGAAACGAGAATCCAACCACGTAAATGTGTTCTTGCAACAAACGGTTTGAAAAGTCACCTGCCAATTTCGCATCGCCAATCATAACCGGAATAATGGCATGGTCTGCACCACCTAAGGTAAAACCTGCTGCTGACATTTGCTCACGGAAATAACGACTGTTTTCCCATACGGCTTCACGCAAGTCTTGACCGGTTTTTAGCATTTCAAGCACACAAATTGATGCACTAACAATAGAAGGCGCTAATGAGTTTGAAAACAGGTAAGGGCGCGAGCGTTGACGTAACCATTCAACCACTTCTTTCTTCGCTGCAGTAAAACCACCCGATGCACCACCTAAGGCTTTGCCTAATGTACCGGTAATAATGTCGACACGATCCATAACATTACAGTATTCATGGGTTCCACGGCCATTTTGACCGATAAAGCCTACGGCATGAGAGTCATCGACCATCACCAATGCGCCATACTTATCGGCTAGATCACACACACCTTGAAGGTTAGCGATTACGCCATCCATTGAGAATACACCGTCAGTGGCGATCAAAATGTTGCGTGCACCAGCAGCTTGGGCGGCAATAAGCTGAGTTTCTAAGTCGGCCATATCGTTGTTGGCGTAACGAAAACGCTTAGCCTTACACAAACGCACGCCATCAATGATTGAAGCATGGTTAAGCGCATCAGATATAATCGCATCTTCTGCATCTAATAGGGTTTCAAATAAACCCGCGTTAGCATCGAAGCAAGATGAATATAAAATAGTGTCTTCCATGCCTAAAAATTCACTTAGGCTAGCTTCTAATTGCTTATGAATATCTTGAGTACCGCAAATGAATCGTACCGAAGCCATACCAAAACCATGACTGTCTAAACCTGCTTTTGCTGCTGCAATAAGATCGGGATGATTGGCTAGACCTAAATAGTTATTGGCGCAGAAGTTAATCACTTCTTCACTATTAACTTGGATGGCAGTTTGTTGAGCAGAAGCAATGACGCGTTCATTCTTGTATAAACCATCGGCTTTTACATCGATAATTTGCTGATTAATTCGGTCGTAAAAAGAGGTAGATGCCACCTGTGTTCTCCTAAATATGGTTATTATGCTTATCCAAATCACGCAGTAAACACCGCGATAAATGACAGGGTGTTCTGGAGTTGTTGGCATTCTAACCTTTATTTTTGCCGCTCTACAGCGTTTTTTTTAGTCGTCAGACCAACATGAGTTAGTTTAGGGCTACTGATATATTCACATTAAAAAAACTAATCATTAACATGGTTGATTACGATGTTGGGGAAGTGGATGTATCCGTCCAACATCATCCGCAAGTAACCGACTCAATTGTAGTCGGTTACTTGCGGATTGGAAGGTATGTTATGGATATGAGATAAGCGAGAATGTCAGTATTTGGTTACGCAGCGTTATGGCGCTCTTGGCTGGCTATATCTAAATAATGTTGTTCTAAACGGCAAAATGTTGCACTTGACGTAGGCGTAGAATAAGCCTGAAAAATCATCAAAACTCGCAATAGTCCATCATATAGAGTGGCTTTAGTGATAGTTGATGTGCTGGATTGGGTTAATTGATAGCTGATCCAGAAGCTGACCATCATTTTAATGGTATCGGCAAGCGCAGTGACTTTATTATCATCGACATCGAGGAAACCGTCTTTTTTGAGTTTGCGAAGCACATCGCTTGAACGATTAAGCACTTGTTGTTGAGCATGTAAATAGCGTTTTTTAAGTGCTTCATCACGGCTTAAAATATCAGCGAGGTTGGCATACATAAACCTGAACTGCCATAAGGTGTAGAACATGGCATCAAAGTAACCCATTAATAACTCAATCGTAATAGGCACATCATCATAAGGCTTAAAGCCTGACTCTAAATGACTTTCATATAAACTAAAAATCGAATTGATAATGTCTTCTTTATTGCGGAAGTGATAATACAAATTACCCGGACTAATACTTAAGTGAGCGGCAATATGGTTAGTCGTAATGCTACGCTCACCATGTTCATTAAATAACTCTAAGCTGGCAAAAATAATTTTATCGCGGGTTTTCATTTGATTTCCATATTCATTATTAGCTTATTATCGGTCAAATAATTGCTTAAGCCGACTTAGTATGAGTATGTTAACATTGTGCTCATCTGACAAGCAAAAATCGATGACTCTTCTTCCATGAACCGTATTTTTTACTCTTTATTTCTGTATTTATTGTTTCCGCTGGTAGTGCTCTATCTTGCATTTCGGGCAATAAAAAGTGTCGATTACCGTCGTCGTTGGTCTGAACGTTTTGGCTTGGCCAAACTAGAGCAAACTGATGTATTGATCCACAGCGTGTCGATGGGGGAAACCCTGGCGGCGATTCCCTTGATTAAGCAGCTTATGGCAGCGCACCCAGATTATTTATTTACCGTCACCACTACCAGCCCAACGGGGTCTGCAGAGGTGGTAAAAGCATTTGGCGATAAGGTACAGCATTGTTATCTACCATTTGATTTTTCTTATGCTATTAAAAAATTTCTCCGCCAATTACAACCCAAAGTATGCATTATCATGGAGACCGAGTTATGGCCTAACTTAGTCCACTTTGCCGCGCGGCAACAAGTGACTGTGATTTTAGCCAATGCACGTTTGTCGCAAAAATCAGCCGATAAATACGCTAAAAAGCGTCGTTTAGCAGTACCTATGTTAAATAAATTCAAGTTGATTACTGTTCAAACTCAGGCTGAAGCAGAGCGGTTTATTCATCTGGGAGTGGAAGCTGAACGCCTACAGGTGTGTGGCAGTTTGAAGTTTGATCTCACGATTGATCCCATTAAAAAACAGCAAGCCAATACGCTTCGAGATCAATGGCATCGTGTTAATTCACCTATTTGGGTTGCCGGAAGTGTTCATCCTGGCGAGTTTGAGGCAATGTTAAGTGCCCATAAGCAGCTACTGAGTTATTTTCCAGATGCATTATTGATCATGGCACCCCGACATCCTGAGCAATTCAACTTAGCCGCGATTACGATTACTCAGTCTGGATTAACCTTAGCTAGACGCAGTATGCATGATGAAGTGAATGGGCAAACTCAAGTGTTACTTGGTGACACTATGGGGGAACTGGTTATGCTATATGGTACAGCTGATCAGGCATTTGTTGGCGGGACACTGATTAATAATGGTGGTCATAACCCGCTTGAACCTGCTGCCATGGGGCTACCTGTGTATGTCGGTCCCAATCATTGGGATTTTGCTGAAATTACGCAATTACTCGCAGATGCCGGAGCATTAAGCTGCATTACTTCTGCAGAACAGTTAGCCCAAGAGTTACAACATAAGTTCACAGATAACCCCCTATATCAATCGGCGTCTTTTGCCGCTCTTGCAGTGGTTGAGCAAAATCGTGGTGCGTTATTAAAGCAGTTTACATTGATCAATCAACTTATCGTTTAATCTTGAACGGTTAATCGTATGACAAGGCCAGACGATGACTTGGTTTAGATAGGGTTAACGCTTTGATAACCTTTAAGTAATTGCTGCCAGTGCTGTTGATTAAATTGCAGCGTAGCGAGTTTGGCGAGTTCTTTTTTAAAAGAACGTAGTAACCGCTGCAGATTGGCTTGTTGCCAGCTGGCTTGTGGTTGACGTAATTCACCTCTATCAAAATCAATTAGATAGAATTTCCCTTGAGCCAGTAGGATATTTTTAGCATTTAGATCTGCGTGATACACCCCACGCAGATGAAATTTGGCAATGGTCTCACCGAGTAAATACCATTGTGCTTCTGTCATTGGCTTATGGCGTAAATGCGCCACTAAATCGTTTGATCCCGCGACATGTTCAATGATGATGTCGGCCCGATACCATAAACCAAAGCGCTCAACATTCGCTGCTATTGGACGTGGAACAGCAAAGCCTTCTTGATATAAGGTTTCCAGTATGGCTAATTCAGCCACAGCGCGAGTATGTTGTAGGCCAGTATAAAGATAGGCATCACGGCTCAACTTTTCCATCATCCCACCACGCCAGTAATGACGTAAAACCCATGTTTGCGGCGAATCCGAGTTATCGGTTTTGACAAACCAGGTGGTATAACGCCCCTTAGATTGACCGACAATGGCATTTCTTTGTTGCCAAGCCTCTACGGCAAAGTCGTGAGGTTCCAGTTGTTGGGCTGTAGTTTCACACCAGGCAATATGGCCAAGTTGAGTGGTTTTTATTTGCATCTAATTATCAATAGCATTGGCGAGATTGTGGATCGAAATAACATTATACCTTAAGATCACTTACTTGCCTCCACCGTCTTACTTCTTCATTTAAGCATATTGGATAATCAATGAAAGCTGACTTTAGTGCGATACGTTCATTATGTTTACTGCGTTTATCTGCTATTGGTGATGTTTGCCACGCTGTAGCTATGGTACAGGCTATTCAAAAACAGTATCCCGATCTGAGTATCACTTGGGTTATTGGCAAGATCGAATATCAGTTACTTAAACACTTACCTGGCATTGAGTTTGTTATTTTCGATAAGTCTAAGGGCTGGCGTAGTTATGTTCAGTTACGTCGTGATTTACATGGTCAGCGTTTTGATGTGTTGCTGCACATGCAAGTTGCCTTGCGCGCAACCATAGCATCGTTAATGATTAAGGCCCGAGTGCGGGTCGGATTTGATAAAGCAAGAGCCAAAGAAGGTCAATGGTTGGTTACCAATCATGCCGTTGAGCCCTTGGCCACGCCGCATGTATTAGATGGTTTTATGGGCTTTGCTAATGCCATTGGCGTAGAAGACTTAACCCCAAGCTGGAATATTCCGGTACCGCAAGCCGATACTGATTTTGCTAAACGGCTCGTGGGTGATGATAAGGTGTTGGTGATTTGTGCTGCTGCCAGTAAAGCAGAGCGTAATTGGCTGCCAGAGCGTTACGCTGCCGTAGCCGATTACGCCATTGATCAAGGTTACCGAGTGATGCTGTGTGGCGGCCCAAGCGCGCTAGAACAAACCTTAGCAGATGTGATTCAATCTCATAGTCAGCAGCCCTTTGATAATCAAGTGGGCAAGACATCGCTTACGCAACTGCTTGCGGTGTTAAAGCAAGCGACAATAGTGCTTGCACCAGATACCGGGCCATTACATATGGCGGTGACTCAAGGTACTCCGGTTATTGGTTTATATGCTCATTCTAATCCCGGGCGAACGGGTCCCTATTTTTATCGAGATTATACCGTGTCTGTTTATGACCATGTCATAAAGCAACAGGTTGAAGGAGATGTAAACTGGGGTACGCGTGCTAAAGGCGAGCATTTAATGGCAATAATAGAGGTTGATGAGGTTATTGCCTCCTTCAAACAGTTTTGCGCAGAGCAATACACTGTTTCAGCTGCGGGTTTACGCTGATAGAAGATCAGCGATTATTCTGTTCGGTGACATATTCAATATGGAAAGGTTAAATGAAAATCTTACATGTACTACTTTGCCGAGGACCGTTTCCGGCGTTTAAGTTTGGCGGTACTGAGCGCGTGGTATGGTCATTGGCTACCGCTCAAAAACAGCAAGGTCACGAAGTTAAGTTTTTGATGCGCCCACATGATATTAGGCCTGAAGGAACCTTGTTGTACGATAAGAGAAAATCATTTAATCAACAGATTACTGATTGGCCTGATGTGGTGCATTTTCATTGCGCCTTTACCGGCGAATTAGATAAGCCGTTTGTGTGCACTGAACACGCCAATGCAGATAAAGCGAAACAATATGATCGCAACACTATTTTTATCTCCCAGCGCCATGCTAATAATCATCATAGTGATTGCTATGTTTACAATGGCCTAGATTGGTCTGAGTATGGCCAACCTAGCTTTGAATCTAACAGTAACTATGTTCACTTTTTGGGTAAAGCGACGGTTCGTCATAAAAACATGACTGGCGCCGCTAAGATTGCTAAAAAAGCGGGTCATAAATTAGCGGTATTGGGCGGTAAACGATTTGAGTTTGGTAAAAAAGGCTACTTTAACCTTGATATGAATATCGACTTTAAAGGCATGGTGGGTGGCGATGATAAATTTACGATTATTAAGCAATCACAAGCGTTATTATTTCCAGTGAGATGGCATGAACCCTTTGGCTTGGCGATAACCGAAAGCCTGTTTTTAGGTACGCCAGTTATTGGAACACCCTTTGGGTCTTTACCTGAGATTATCACCCAACCTGAAATGGGACTTCTGACTACAGATTATAATGAGATGGTGGATGCACTGAAGCACCTAGATCGTTTTGATCGTAAAGTGTGTCACCAAGTGGCAAGGGATGTGTTTAATGCCGATGTGATGGCGCAGCAATATCAAGCCATGTACGACAAGGTGCTTAATGGTGAATATTTAAATCAGGCTGCACCTTATGCTACCCAGAGCTTATTAGATTTACTGCCTGTTACCGAATTGATGTCATAACTCGTATCATTCACGGTTAACCGTTTCAATAAAAAAGGCCTATTCGGCCTTTTTTATTGACTCCAATTATAACCGTTCAGCTAGCTTGGGCGTGCCACTATAATGTTGCTTTAGCTGTTGGGTGAATGCATCAACAATTTGCTGCGGTGTAATTGATTTCGCTTGGCCGCTACCAGTTAAAATAATACTGTCGCCCTTGGGTTGCCATAGGGTTAAATCATTCGACATTATGGTCACTTGTGGTTTATCCATGCATACAGCTAAGTGTGCCGTAGCGGTTTCAGCGCTAATGACGATATCGCTTTGTGCAATTAAGGCGGGCAATTGAAAGAAGTTTTGCTTGGCGGTAAATGTGGTAATCGCTAAATGGTTTAGCTCGCTATCTTCAGCAACTTGAGTGGTCACTTCATTCAATTTATCTGGTGGACAGTTGAAAATATACACCAGATTTTGATATTGAAGTTCGAGAGTCAAAATCACTTGTTTAAGTTGAGTAAAAGGATAATCACGTTTATCGGCGGTGGATAAATGGTTTACAAACACCACCAGTTTATTGGTGTCATTTGCGGTTAACTTGTTAATCAGTGTACAAGCTTGTTGTTGATAAATGGCATCAACATGAAACACTAACTGCTTTTGACCATCGACTAAATCGCCACAAGTAAGACCTAACGCCCGCTCGAAACATTGGCTATATAAATCGGTAATATGTTGGCTGCTCTTAACCATGTCATCGTAGCTGAAGTAGGCATTTATATTATTAAAATACAGCCATTTTGCTATCGGGTTACTCAATGGTTTACTTTTAGAGGCGACGACAAAGGCTGAAGTTGATATTTTTCGAGCAATTTTTGCGAACTGCTCACTGCGATTCTTACCAATAAATACAATTAAATCATAATTGAGCGATTGTGCTTGGCTGATATAGCCTTGTCTTTGGGCGAGATCGCCAACAATGGGGTAAGTGTTATCGATAATACCCAGTGAGTCTATCCATTCATTGAGGACTTTATTGCGGCCTGTTGCCCACGATTGTGGACGACTACGACAATCATCAAACCACACATCAATAACCAAATGTGGATACTTAGCTTTTAGGGCTTTTAACCAGACACTCTGGTAAACAAAATCACCAATGGCTAAGTGGGTCATATACAAAATACGCTGGGCATTTTGTAATTGTGTATGGCTAATTAATGAAGACACATTAATCCTTTTTTAACGCTTGAGTGAATTGACGAAATTGTTTTTCCAGCTGAGGTGTTGCGATAAATCGCATCAATGCCCGGCTCCAATTTAACATTAACTTTGTCACACGTCGTTGAGGTGCTCTTTCTAAGTTACCGTCAGGATTAATATCTGACGGACCTTCTATGTCGACAGAAATACAGTAAGGCAGCAAGCCAAAAGGCGTTATTCCTAGGCTCCACCAAGATTTTAAATGACCATCTACTGGTTGAACAATATAAGGCATATGTTTAATCAGTGACTCTGCACCACGACGACTAATGGCTTGGGCCATTGCCCCAAGTGGAAATTTTTTATAGGTCACAAATTCAAATTCACCATAGTGCATCGACGACTGAATATTTTTACGACTTTTTCGTGTCAATGGATATAGCTTAATAAAGTCCCAATCCATGGTGGGCAGATTGAGGATCATGTTGATTGTATCGGCAAAGTTAGCCTCAAGGTGAATATCATCTTCAAATACAAAGGCTAAGTCTAAATCGTCGTCGATAATTTTTTGCCACGCTCGTTTGTGGCTTAAACTACAGCCGATTTCACCAGCACTGAGATCGCGATAATAATGTTGTCTGGCTATACGTGCGGGGGATACGGCTTCGATTTCTTCGCTTGATAGCAATTTACCTTCAACAGCGTCAATGCGTTCAAACGGAATGTTAACCGCCGCAAGTTGCGCTGCAATTTGTGCCAGCCGCTCTTGCGAACGAGCCAAATTAATAACAAACACTTTGTACTTTAACATGAATAATTAAGCCTTTTTCACGGAATACTTTGTTGCTAAACGGGTTAAATCTCAATGCCTATTACGCTAAGAATAGGGTCAATAACCCTTTATTAAATAGTGATAAAACGCTTTGCTATCGCATTGATAATCGGTTTGGGTAATTTATAGCGTTGTTGGGCTTTATTGATAAACAGATCCCAACCACTTTGTTTAATTTCATCTAATGTGTTGTCATCGATGTGACCTTTGAATAGCTCGCAAAAGTCATTTACAAATCTTACTTCTCGCTTGAGCGATGAATTACTGTAGCCTCGGCCAGCGTAGTGAATAAAACTGGCATCGCGATAATGCTCTGGCCCCATAAAGTCCATGCGATTAAATTTAGGCGAAATATTCTGATGCTTTAGACCGTCTCGGTGCAATAAGTAGTTTACATATGTTTGTTCGTAATACTTGATATGGTTACATAGCTGTTGCAGATCGTCGAGTTTAGCAATATCAAACAATCGGTTTTGCTTCGAAATAAGCATACAACCTAAGTTGTAATACACTGGGCGATTGTTGACCACAGGCCAGTTATCGACAGGCCCCATAATTGAGGTTATTTTATCAATTACACTTTGGCGCTCTAAGTGCTCGCCTTCATTAAACAAATAAACCGTGTTCAGGTCATCGTAAACCTCAAAGATATTCTCTGCATCGGGTTGAATAATAATGTCAGCATCGACATACAATACGCGATCATATTGTTTCAGAATTTCTTTAATATACAGTTTTTCAGTCCATGCAGGGCTGGCGGTATGTTGAGGATCTGTAATTGTGATTGGATAATGAAACTCTTTAGATACAATGAGATCCGCGCCAACTTTTTGTGCATATTGCTCAAAGCTGAGCAGTGCCGCTCGGTACATCGGATTTTCATCACCAATCGCAAGCGTGAAGATAGCTTTTTTCATTATTGTATCCAAGTAAAGTAGGAGTTAGCTTAACGGTTGCTCGTCATTATTGACCAATAAAGTGCTGACTCTTAAGCCAATTTAAATACTCTGGTACCGCTTGTTCGACCGTTTTAAATTCGGCGTGATAACCGGCGGCTCTTAGTTGGGTTAAATCAGCCTGAGTGTAACTCTGATAGGCACCTTTAAGCTTATCAGGGAAAGGAATGTACTCAATGTGTCCTTTACCATGATACGCAATCACAGCATTAGCAACATCATTGAAGCTTTGTGCTTGGCCAGTACCACAGTTATAAATGCCAGATACTGATGGATTCTGCCAGAGCCATAAATTAATCTTAACGACATCCTCGACAAACACAAAGTCACGAAGTTGCTGGCCATTGTCATAACCATCCACACCTTCAAATAAACGACATACACCATTATGATTAATTTGGTTATTAAAGTGGAAAGCCACACTGGCCATACCGCCTTTATGTTGCTCACGCGGACCATAGACATTGAAATAACGTAAACCAGCTACCTGGCTGGTAAGTTTTTGTTGTCTTACATACTGGTCGAATAAAAACTTGGAGTAAGCGTAGACATTCAGCGGCTTCTCGAGTTCACGTTGCTCAATAAACTTTTCGCTGCCGCCATATACCGAGGCCGAAGAAGCATAGATAAATTGACAGTTATTGGCTTGGCTATAATGTAATAAAGTTTTTGAATACTCGTAGTTGTTAGCCATCATAAACTTGCCATCCCACTCTGTGGTCGATGAGCAAGCACCTTGATGGAAGATTACTTCGAGTGCGTTATCAAAATCACCGGCTTGAATTTGCTTGATGAAATCATCTTTATCAAGATAGTCGGCGATTTCACAATCGGCTAAATTAAACATTTGGGTACCGTCGGTTAAATCGTCAACGGCAATAATGTCATTTCGTCCCATGGCATTAAGTTGTTTAACTAAATTACTACCAATAAACCCTGCTGCGCCTGTAACCACTATCATAATAATATTTCCAATATTTGTGCTCTAGATGAGCAGGCTGAACCTATTGCGATTAAGATAACTTATTCAAAAAATCTGCAATTTCTTGGGACACTTGATCAAAGTCAATTAGCGACATATTACGGCCAGTTTTCTTACCAATTGGCGGCGTATAAGTGAGTCGCTTACTCGGCTCGGTTAACGTTTGCCATCTAATATGTGGTGCTGATCGTCTACCGGCATAAAAACCGACAGTCGGTACATTATGTAAGCCGGCAATATGCAATGGGCCTGTTGAACCGGCAATAAACATGTCTGCGGCAACTAGCGATTCGGCAAAATCACGCAAACTGCTTAATGGTTTCGCTATTGAAACGCGTATAGGTTGATCTGCAAGTAACGCTTGAATATTTTGGGCTAAAACCAATTCATCGCCATTATAGGTTAAAACAAAATGACAAGCTGTTTGGGTAAGGCGGTTGATTTGGCTGATCATTTTTGCCAGATCGACTTCTGCAACACTGCCCGAAGAACCACCGGTACCTGGATGAATAAAAATCAGCTTTTCATCACCTTGTTGGCCATAATATTGCTGCCATTTAGGTTTATATTCACTCATATCCCAATACTGCTTCGGTAAACTTGGGATAGGATAACCATGATGGTGTAAAAAATGTTCTATCAACATACAGCTGCCACGCCAACAACCTTCACCTTTTTTGTAATCTGTGTTTGCTCGATGTTTATACAGATACTGATACCAATTATGTTTCGGCACTAGCTTGTATGGAATATCAATGTTTTTTAAGAGCTTATACATTCTCATTTCAGAATGTGCCACGATGACAGCATCGTAATTTTGCTTGGCAATATGTTCTGCGATAGCTTTGTCATCACCAGAATCAGCAATAGCATTATCAATATAGGGACATGCTTCGGCAAAAGGTGTAATTACTTTGGCAACAAATACGTCAATTGTCGCATCTGGAATGGCTTGTTTGAGTAGATAGAATGCAGGCCATGTCAGTACAAAATCGCCAATTTTATCGTGTTTGATGACTAAGATTTTTTTCATATTAGTGTCTGAAAGATAAAAATATTAACTTAATTCCATCAGATGATGGGGCTCATTATAGTGTAACTTTTAACGATTCTATTAACCATCATGATGATTGAGGTATAACGCTTCTGCCAAGTATATCAACTCAAGACCGTTTGTTCATCGTTTTGCATTAGGAATTGTATTGAGGGTGAGTAAATGCCGGTTGTTATTGTTAACTCATCTGGTGACAATGAAGAAGTTTTTTGACAACAAACTAAAGCGATAATATTAGTGATATACTCCCAAACCTCTCACTCTCAAAATAGTGAAATGTATGTGAGATACAGGACGCAAATAACCACTAATTTAATAACGGTTATTTCAAGCTTATTCAACGGATTACATCAAATGTCACTGGCAAAAGTAACCTAACTGAAGCATCGACCATTTTATTCAGCAGATATCATCACGACTGAGTATTATTGGGTTAATCGTCAGTAGTTGAACATGATTAAAATAGGTGTTTGGGTTATTAGTATATGAAATTTAAAGTTTTTCTAATAAATTTAGATAGCAGTACAGAACGATTTACCTTCATGGATGATCAACTCAAACAGTTAGGTATCGAATATCAACGTATTTCTGCCGTATATGGTAAGGATTTACACGCTACCGACATTAGCAAAGTATATGATCCGCAAACAAACCTTCAAAAGTACGATAAAAAACTGAATTTAGGTGAAATTGGTTGTTACCTCAGTCATGTGCAATGTTGGCAAATGATTATTGATCAGCAATTAGATTATGCCTTAATTCTCGAAGATGATTCTGTCTTAGATCCCGCATTGATGACTGTGATACAGCATATCGATAATTTATCTACAGATTGGGATTACATCAAACTGTGTCATGGGCGTAAGCAGAAAGGCATTGTACAATCGATAGCGCTTGATGATCGTTTTAGTTTATCGACGTGTTTGAAGCTGCCGTCTTCGACTCGCGGGCAGTGCGTGTCATTGGCTGGTGCTGAAAAATTATTAGCTACGGCCTATCCTATTGCACGTCCTGTGGATATTGATATTCAGTATTGGTATGAAAAACAATTACGCTGTTTTGTTGTTAGACCTTTCCCGGTGATCGCGACCGATTTAGACAGTGATATTAGCCGACAAGGGCGACGCAATAATGCTAAGCGTCATCATTTGTTGCGTATTTGGCAAAAAGTGAAATACGAGCTGGAATTGTTAAAATATAAACAACAATTGCCATCACTTCCGCGATTTAAAAGCTATAAATCATAGTGATTTTACAAGGTAAGTCATCTGAACGTTAGATAATTTACCGTCACAATTGTGTTTTATACTGCTAGCCTAATTGGTCTCATTCAATAGTCATTGATTACTACCGAGTGGGATGAGTAAATTTACTTTGCATCAGTATTTGAAATCACATGAAGGTTTTTATTGAAATGCTGAAACCGAAAGAATACTTAATGATTTTTCTTCATTTATTATTCTGAGTTCTTGTGAAGAGGGCTAGTGATTGCTTCGGGGACGATGTGAATTATTCATATCGTCCCCGTTGGCATTTATTTTGTTGTAGAAGGCTTATTTAGCCAAGGTGCTCGGGCATCTGTACCGCCATATAATTCAAATTTACGTCCCAACTTTTGGCCACCATCACGAGTTAATGGCTGCCAAGCAAGATTTCCGCGATTGGTCACTGGCGTAGGTAATATGGCATCAAACGGGATCGAGATATAAAATCCTTTGGTGAAACTGCCTTCACCGAATTGATCAGCAGATAAGTCTGTCTTAGAGGCGAATGCACCAACAATGACACCACTTTTAAATTGCTTAGAGAAATCAACGGTTACACCGCGATCTTCTGCCAAATATTGACCATAGCTGACTTTAAGAAGAACATCGTCGAACCAGTTTGGTTGATAATATACGCTAGCATGACCTGTGAATGTACCTGTTTGAGCACGGTAAAAACGTCCGGAGTCGGGATCAAAGTTGACTTCTTGGTCAAATAAACCAAAAAGGTTATCTGGGTCGCGCTGTTTAACGTAGTTTGCATCCACCCCAAACGCCCATTCGCTATTCATTGGTCTGTATAGTACTTCCCCACCAACACCACCGAACATCATTTCTAGATAGCCTACATAGGCTTGGGCATAGATATTTTCACTGAGTTTATCTAACCAAGTTAGTTGTAGGTTATCAACTCGAACTGGATTATCAGATACGTATTGTCGGACTAAAGTTCTGACACGTTTTAAGTCAGTACCATCTGGTGGTGTTTTATATTTAAATTGGTCGTAGTTATCAAACAAGTTAATATAAATAGAGCTACTTACTTCTATATTATCTGTTAACCAACGACCCGCAGATCCATTGATACCAAAGTTAAAAAGGTAAAAATTTTCAGAACCACCAAAAGATTGAGCAAGTTTTGGCGCAAAGCCATAATTCCATTGATCAGGAGTTTCCCAATCGGGTTTTTCAGAAGGTAGAGTGGGTTCGATTACTTTAGTGCTATCTTCAATGTTTGCATTAATGTAGTTATGCTGGACAGCATCTTTAAATTTATGAGCATCAATATCTGTTTCAGTTGTAGGTAAGCGTGCAGTATTTTCAATAATTTTGAAGGTCTTGGCGCTAGGGAACTGATTTACTAAAATACGCCCAGCCTGATTGTGTGCATATTTTCTGTCACGATATTTTGTTTGAGTTGCTACCACGGTGACTTCATCATTTTTGATGTAAATCTTGGCGCCTTTGTATCCGGCATCATAAGCCAGTTGTTTATTTAATTCTGGTAAATCAACTTTGCGATCGGCCATATCAGGTTTATCTTCAATAGCTTGCTTTGGTGTGTCGCGCCAGTTAGATTTTAAGGTATTAAAGTTAGTGGCTAAACTAAAGCCTAATGTCCAGGTATTACCCCGTTCATAACTTAGCTTAAAGTCGCCCCAGTTACTTACTTTATACAATAAGCCATAGTTTATTGGGCTACTTTGTTTCAGTTCATTACCAGTACGTAAAGCGGCAAAGTCAGACTTATAATCATTACCATCGTACTCAACCTTTATACGTAAAGGATCCCAAGGGGTTTGATATTCAACACCAGCAAAAACGGCACTACAGCCTTTAAACCAACGTTCAAAGTCAACATTACCACCTTTGCCTTTATAGCCGGTATTTCGGTCACAATCTACTGATGATGATTTGTTAGTACCGGTTAAATTACCGCGGTTGCCTATATAGCCCCACCCAAACCCAATAGTAGCATCGAACGGTCCAAACCCTTTGGTCATGGCAATATATTCGCTATCGAATAAGCCTGTACCGCCGATATCACGTACGCCGATAGACGTCTCAGGTATCCAATAGCTTTCTTCTAGTAAGCGCAGTTTTACGTCGATACCTTTATCGGTGTAATAGGTATCACCACTAAAGTTAGGATCATTGCTATAAAGTACATCGGGTACTTGAGTGTAGCGAATGGTGGTTTCTAACCAAGGGAAAAGCTGGATAGATAATGCACCGTGATAATAATCTTCGTTAAAGGTGGCGTTAACACTAAATTCACCTTCTGCGGCCATTCTACCTGTAGGCATTTGTATCAGACCGACACCGCCAAAGTCATATTGTGAAGGAGTAACTTTCTGTTTAGATAACTCATCACTTAGTGCTTTTTCGGATACAAGTACGCTGCTAAACATAAAAGGAATGACGAAAAGGTAACTAACATTCTGCTTGACATTGCTCATGGTTAACGTATCCAATATTTTAATAATTCAATCACTTGTTGATTTAATACTTGTTCACTTTCTTGAGCACCTCGAAATTCAAGGTAAATAATTGCCCCCGGCGCAATGTCAATATGGTGATTGTTCCAATAGGCAATAGGGTAATGTTCAACTTTTCCATCAGGTTGAATTAACCATGCAAAACTGTTATCTGAGTCATCTATTGGTAAAGCCCAATCGAGGTATTTTGTTGCATTTTGCCTAACTCGAAACGGTTGTTTGCCATTTTTCTCTACTGCCCCTAATACCATTACATATTCAGGTTTGGTTGGTAATGAGAATAAATAGTGTCCTGAAATAAGTGGATTGAGTTCTTCTTTAAGTCTTATTGAGTCAAAGTCCAAAATAATTGCTTCACGTTTTGCGAATTCATTAACTATTATCCAATCTGATAATGCTTTCATTGCTTGAATATTTTGTGGCTTATTTTTATTGGAATCTTGGTTACTCAGTAAATGTAAAACTTGTTCTTGCTGGTTTTCTACTGCCGTGGCCGTGGATAGGTCATAAAGTCCGGCAGATAACCAATAGATGGGTTGTGGCTGGATGTCATTTTGAGAAACTAATTTACTAATGTTTGCCAAACTGTCTTCAACAACTTGCACCAAGCGAACAGGTTGTGAATATTCAAGCGTTAATGTTTTAGTTGCTGATGCTGATTGTGTGACGGTAATTGTTGTTTCAGCGCTGACACTTTGAGCAAGAAAAATTAACAAAAGCGGTAGAAATTTAATAAACAGCGTCATTTTATATCCTCAAATGTATAAGGCTTTAACAGCGTGATATCAATATAAGGGAGATTAGGAGCAATTTTTTGGTTGCTTTTAAAGACCATGCCAGAAGTGGCATCAATCCAAAACTGATTATTGTATTCGATACCTAATTTGGGAATGAATACATGTTCATCAAACCTTTTCAATATCACGGGACTCTCATTGATGATAACGGTCTCATCAGCAATAAAGGTAAAGGTTGATTGCTGTTTGTAACTAAAATGGTAACCGGGTTGCCAATCAATAGTACTTTGCCATTGCATTGGTGTGCTGGTTAAATGAAGTCCTAATGAAATTGGATCGATTTGTTCGCTACTAAGAGTGACAAGGTTGCCATCAAACAAATTAACTGTCTTTAATAAGCGACCGTTGCGAGTAACCAGCATTGCAGCATCAGATGATACCCACTTTAATTCAGCATTTTTTTTTGAAAATGGCGTAGCAGGAATTGTTTGTGATGCTTCAGCAAAAGCAAGTAATACATAGGCTTGAGAAGACTTATTTACTCTGACGTAGATACTGGCATATGGACTACTTTCAATTTTGCTTGCTGAAATGACCGAATCAGACGGTCCTATGATACTTTCTTTAACCATATTAGCAATTTGGGATGAAGTGTTACTGCAACCAGATAAGGTGATCAAAGAGATAATAAATAGAGTTTTGCTATTTAAAATAAAAGACATACTAGCTCAATTCCTTAAGCTTGATAATATTTATGGAAAATAAAAAAAGCACATTAAAAATGTGCTTTTTTATTTTACTAACGACTTTAGTTTGTAACTGAAGTTGTAGTAGTACCTGTGCCAGTGCTCGTTGTTGTTGTACCCGTGCCAGTTCCAGTACCTGAGCCACTCTCAGAATTACTATCATTCACAGTCACAGCGACTACGCTAACAAGAACTCCTGTAGCAACTGCAATAGTACCTACAGTTACAGCACCTAGGCCACCAGCACCAGCACCAGCTCCAGCACCAGTACCAGTACCAGTACCAGTAGTTTCTTCAGCCGCTTGAGCTGAACTAATCATTAATAAAGCCGTTGTTAACGCTATAGCTAATTTTTTCATATTCAAAGTATTCCCGTAAAATATCCAAACAAACCTTTTGATAGATTAGCATACAATCAATTCACTTCCATATTAAATTCGATAAAATTGCTCAATAAATATTCAGTGATGTTCAGTGAATAATGTATTGGATCTTGTTTTTTGACAAAAAAGATTTAATTAATTGTTGATGACAAGTGTGTTGAGACATAATGTGCTGATAAAATCACTGAAAACTAACCACAATGGCATTATTATGCACAGAAGAGCTATTTATCCAGGTACCTTTGATCCTGTGACTAACGGTCATGCCGATTTAATTGAACGTGCAGCACGCTTATTCAAGCACGTGATTATTGGTATAGCATCAAACCCTTCTAAGCAACCTCGTTTCAGCCTCGAAGAGCGTGTCGCTCAAGTTAATTTGGTGACTGCACATTTAGATAATGTTGAAGTTGTTGGCTTTACTGGTCTATTAGTTGATTTTGCTAAAGAGCAACATGCTAGTGTCTTGGTGCGTGGATTACGAGCAGTATCTGATTTCGAATACGAGTTTCAGTTGGCAAATATGAATCGCCGTTTAAGCCCCGATCTTGAAAGTGTTTTTTTGACGCCAGCGGAAGAGAATTCATTTATTTCATCTACGTTAGTAAAGGAAGTTGCCTTGCATGGGGGGGACGTAAGCCAGTTTGTTCATCCACAGATCGCGGCGGCATTGAAACAGAAAGTGGCACAAATTCAAGCAGAAAATAAAGGTAAGTAGTCGTATGATAAAGGGATTTAGTTTAGCTAGTGTTACCGCCGCATTGGGGCTAAGCGCTATGATGGTTTACACCAGCGCTCAAGCTGCGCCATGGGTTGATACTTCAGATATCTATTTACGCGCAGATATCCAAGCTTTAGCCGATGCAGGTGTGATTAGTGCGCCGATTAATACGTTTCCATTGATGTGGGCGGGTATTGGAGCTGATCTTGCCAACGTTGAGCCTTCGATATTAACTCCTGACTTAGTGGACGCTTTCGCACGGGTTAACTTTTACTACCAGAATGCTGTGGGTAATCGTGGTAACACCAGTATCAAAGTGGCTGCTGCATCTGATGAGGCGCGCTTTCAACATTTTGGCTCTGATTATCGTGAACAGGGCCAATTACAAGGCTCACACGAATACACAGGTGAGCGTTTCGCTTATAAGATTTCCACCTCTGCAAATTATAACCCTTCGGACGACGAAGAAATCCGTTTAGATGATTCTTATATTGCTGTGGTGTTAGGCAATTGGATTGTCACTGCTGGCAGTGTTGGCCAGTGGTGGGGACCAGGATTTGACTCCTCGCTGCATAAATCGAACAATGCCAGACCCATGCCATCGTTGATGGTCAGCCGTAATAATTCACAAGCATTCGAAACGCCTTGGCTGTCATGGATTGGTGATTGGAGTTTAACTGGAGGTATTAGTGTTACAGAAAAAGAACGTTATGCTCCTCATGCTCTATTGTGGAACCTTCGCGGTGCCATTAAGCCATTCAAACAGTTAGAAATAGGCTTGTCTTGGACCACACAGTTTTGTGGTGAAGGCCAAGAGTGTAGCTTTAATACTGCTGTTAAATCTATTACTGGACAAAGAGATTGTCGAATAGACACTGAGTTATATGAAGGTTGCTCGAATTATGGTAATCAAATGGCTGGCTTTGATGTCCGTTATGCTGATGAGTGGTTCAATATCCCTGTAGGACTTTATTTGGAAAGAACCTGTGAAGATTCAACTGGTCAGCCATGGGAAATTGCTGATTGTGCTAAAATGGTTGGTATTGACACAAGGATTAACTTTAATAGCCAGCAGTATAAATTGTTCTTAGAATATACAAATACTTTGGTGTATTGCTTTGAAAGCGAAACGGATGCCAATTCGAACTGTTTTTACGAACATTCAACCTACCTAAGTGGTTCACGTTATTATGGTCGTGCTTTTGGTAGCACCTACGACAGCGATGCTAATGTTTATGTTTTAGGGTTAATAGGCCAATTTGATAATAGTCATGGTTTTACTACGCTACTACGCTATGCTCAGCTTAATAAAGACGGTGGAAACTTTGATAGTGAATGGGCGCCGCAACCATTAAAAGAAGATATTATGATGCTCGAGTTGTCATATCGCTTGCCGGCGTTTAACGGTATGTTGACCTTAGGCGGCAGTGTGGCAAATTCCAAATTTGAAGTGCAAGCCAATGATAGTCAAGGGACTATTTTTTCAACTTACGAATATAAGTTTTAAGCGTTATGGTTGATTAACCGAGTTGAGGTTGATGATATAAGGGAGCCGAATGGCTCCCTTTTTTATTGGTTAATGCTAGGCGCAGTGGCTAGACATTTACCGTTGCTGGCATAAACCACAAAATACTGTAGTACGCTGACCGAGTTTTATCTCGCTTAATAAGTTGCCACAGCTGGTACATGTTTCGCCGCCGCGACCATAAACATGCAACTTTTGCGCAAAATATCCTGGCTTACCATCTGCATTAATGAAATCTTTCAATGTTGTTCCACCTTGCTCAATAGCATGAGCCAAAATCTGTTTAACTTCCGCCACAAGAATGGTTAACCTTTCTAGGTCAATACTCCCAGCGGCAGCTTGTGGATGGATCCCTGCTGCAAATAGTGCTTCATTAGCATAAATATTACCTGCTCCCACTACGATATGATTATCCATTAGGCATAACTTAATGGCTTTTTTCTTGCCAGCCAGTGCAGCTTGCAATTGTAATGGTGTGAAATGCGGGCTTAATGGTTCTGGACCAAGCTTTGATAGCAATGGATGAGCCTCTTCTGGTAATTCGTACCATAGCCAGGCGCCAAAGCGTCGCGGGTCGTTAAATCGCAACATACGACCATTATCGAGGATTAAATCAATATGGTCGTGCTTTTCTACCGGGGTGTTACGCGGCAAAATACGTAAACTACCGGACATACCTAAATGAACTATGGTGATGCCCGCATCAGTGTCGATTAATAGATATTTGGCGCGGCGACGAACATTATTAATCCGTTGGCCGACAATATTTTGTGCCACGTCCGGCACTGGCCAGCGTAATGATCCATTACGGACAATGAGCTCACTGACAGTTTGGTCTATGAGATAAGGACTGATCCCAAGGCGGGTTACTTCAACTTCCGGTAATTCAGGCATAAAAACTCTTATTTTGATTGAGAAGGAACGGCAAGAATAGGCTGTAAATCGGCGCGTAAACTGGGTGGTACTTGATACCAATTTTGGTTAGACGATTGTAATAGACCTTCATTTGGAAAATAACGCCATTGTTGTGCTGTGTGAACATGATTAATCGCGATCGTGAGCATCTGCTCTGCAAGGCTATGCTCTGGTTCGGTTTTTAATGGTGACACACTAATGTTTTGCCATGATTGGGCCCATTGCTGACAATTGAGTACTTGCTGGTGGCATTGCCATTGACCATCTTGTTGACTTAGCCATATATCATCGAGGTGTAATTGCTTTAAAGGCATTTGCGAGTCAAATAAAGCCACAGCATCAGCGGGAACGCTAGCCGTTTTATCATTGATGAAAGACAGTACGGCAATCATAAATACACTGGCCCCAATAATAATATAGTTCCAACTTTTACGAGAAAGCGCCATAGTCATTACCTTTAATCGGATGATGTTATTTATCTTAAGGCAGCATTGTGCCCTGTTGATTTTTGAGTGTATCACCCAGGAGATAAAAAACGAATCGGCTCAGGAGTCATCCGTAAGTTAATCTTTGTTGTAGTATTGATACGGTTGCGGATAGGGTTTTAGATTAACGATGAGCAATGAATTATCTGCTTTACTGTATTCCCCGATAGTCATTACACTAATATCATGACGTCATGATATTAGTGTAATGACTATCGGGGACGTGTTTAGTTTCAGTTACAATAAATCGGCAAATGGCTGAATAAATACAGATCCACCAGTGGGTATGGTGTCATGGTCATCGCCAATGACGATAAGGCAATTGGCATTGACCATCGAACTGAGCATGCCTGAACCTTGCGCCCCCGTTGTACTGACATGAATTTTGCCATCAGGCCCAAGAGTATAAATACCGCGTAAAAACTCTGTGCGACCTGTTTTGCTTCGCAGTGGTTGGCTGGCAATGGCGGGAATAAATTGCGGTAGCCAGTTTGCTTCGCCTGCCATTTTACGAATAGCCGGCTGCACAAATTGTAGAAAAGCCACCATTACAGCCACTGGGTTACCCGGTAAGCCAAAAAAGAGACTTTGATTAATATTACCCACCGCAAGCGGTCTTCCTGGGCGCATATTAATCCGCCAAAAATGGGTATTGCCCACATTCGCGAGAGCCATTTTAATGTAATCGGCATTACCCACGGATACGCCGCCAGAACTGATCACAATATCTGCTTTGGTTCCGGCATCAATGAGGGTATTGGTCAGTGTCTGCTCGTTGTCATCTATGATACCGAGATCGATGACCTGACAGCCAAGCTTTTTCGCCATAGATAAAATCGTGTAGCGATTAGCGTCATAAATGCAGTTAGCTTTTAGTTGATCGCCGGGCTGACTTACTTCATCACCGGTAGAAAATACCGCCACAATCGGGCGTTTAAATACCGGTAATCTATGGAAACCGAGTGAGGCCATTAATCCCAGTTCTGCAGCGCCTAATCTTGTACCAGCAGCTAAAGCGACTTGACCTTGAGCTATATCCTCACCAGCAAGGCGAACATGTTGGCCTTTGATAATCTTGTCTGTTTCAAGCAGTATTAATTTTTGATTTTGCTCATTTGCCAGTTCGATTGCCTGAATCGTATCGGCGCCTTGTGGCACGGTAGCTCCAGTCATAATGCGCACTGCTTCACCGTCTTGTAAAATATTAGGATAGTGATGTCCTGCTAACACTTCAGCGACAACTTTGAGGGGGGCGTTAGCTATGCTATTAAAGGCAAATGCGTAACCGTCCATTGCGGAGTTCGTTTGCTGCGGCACATTGATTTCAGAAATAATATCTTGTGCTAACACATGGTTATCGATATCAATCAGGTCAACGACTTCGGGGTGATTCGTTGGTGTAATTTGTGCCAACACTGCAGCTACACCTTGCGATACACTAATACCGTTTTTATTGTTTGCGGTGTCGTCTATTTTCGCCGCTTTACTGGCATCAACCGGTAAATTGATGACTGTAGCTTGCCAGTTTTGTTGGTAGTGCTGAACAAAATCAGCAATTTGTGCCACATTGTTTAAATCTAAACGAGTTAAAGATGCAGGGACAGTCGTCTCATCACAGCAGGCGATAGCGACAATATTGTCATCATGGATATGGATCAATGGCTTATTATGTGCTGCACGATGTAGTTCAATTTTAGGTAATGCTAACTTTTTAAAGCCCTCTACCAAAACAATATCCACTTTATCGACTTCAATTTGACGCAATAAGTGTTGTAACTGGGGATCATCATCGAGCGGATCTTCGGTCATTAACGCCCAACGCATATTCGACGCCACTAAGACTTGTTTTGCTCCTGCTTTACGCATTTCGAAACTGTCTTTACCTGGAATATCGACATCAAAATTATGGTGAGCATGTTTTATGACTGCCAAACGTAAACCACGCTGATTCAATAACGGAATAAGTTGTTTCAGTAAGGTGGTTTTCCCAGTGCCGCTGTATGCACAAAAACCTAAAACGGGGATCGGCAATGGATTGGTAAATAATGCTGTCATGAAGTACCTCTACTGAAATTACTTGGCAATTTGCTTTGCTAACTGATGTTTTTGTTCTGGTGTATTGATGTTAACGAATGCATTGGGTTGGTCGGCAAAACTTTCTACTGCCACTTTATGTTGCTTGTACCACAAATCAATTTTGCGCTCTCCCGCATCCAAGAAAGCCTGCATCGATGTCACTAGATGAGGTTTTAATAGTAATACTACGGGTTGTTCATACTCACCATCACTGGCCACAGCAAGGTCGGCCTGCTGTTGCTCTAAAGCCGCTAATAACCTTACGACTAAGTCATCAGGTAACATTGGGCAATCACAAGGCACGACCAGAAGATAATCTGCTTCAGTTTGCTTTAATGCGGTGACCATTCCAGCAAGCGGCCCTAGATAACCACTATCTTGGTCGCTAAAGACTTTGTAACCCCATTGTTCATACTGCTCTTGATTACGGTTAGCATTAATCATAATGCCATCGACTTGGCTTTTTAGCTTATCAATTGTATGGCAAATCATGGCTTGGCCATTAAGACTCACTAGGCCTTTGTCATTGCCACCCATGCGCCTAGCCATGCCGCCAGCTAAAATTACTGCGTCAATTTGTGGTGCCATAATGTAATTCCGTTGTATTAGCCTGATGCACTTCTTCTACTGTAGGAACATGCATGCTGGTATGAATGGTATGTTGTTTGATGTGCCAATATTGATGACATAACGCCGTCAGGCCACAGGTTTGATGGCTACTGATTAATAGTCCTGTGCCATCTTGTTTTAATTGATTAATCATCGCAAGCACTAAACTCTGCGAGTGTTTATCCATATTCGAAATCGGTTCATCGAGCATTAATAGTTTTGGTTGAGCGATCCAGGCTCTTGCGATGGCAAGGCGTTGTCGCTCTCCGCCAGATAAATCGCTGGCATGGTGGTTAAGCAAGTCAGTTAATTGAGACATATGAATCGCTTGGCTAATGCGTTTTTTTCGTTGTTCTGACGATAACGACCGTTGAGCTAAGGCATAAGTTAAGTTGTATTTGACAGACCCCTCAAACAGGTAAGGATGCTGATGCAAATAGACTGCTTTACCTAAAAGCGACTGAGTTCGCCACCAAGGTGTGGGCACAAAGCCATGACTCTCAATTTGGCCCTTAGTAGGGGACTGTAATCCAGCAAGTAACTTCATCAAGGTTGATTTACCTGAGCCATTATCACCTTGCAGATAAATGACATCACCCTGACTAAAGCTAAGTCTATCAGCACAAAATAACATCTTTTGATTAAATTTAATCATGACATCTTTAGCTTCAATACTGACTGGGTATTTAACAGTGTTATTCGCTAACGACATTTTAATGGCTCCTTGGGACGGCTTTGCCTCGCAATGAACCCAAAATGAAATTTAACACTAAGGCTAATATGAGTAACACCAGTCCTAAGGCAATTGCTTGGGCAAAATCGCCTTTGCTCGTTTCGAGGGCGATAGCCGTAGGGATATTACGAGTGACATTCATAATATTGCCACCGACCATCATAGAGCAACCCACTTCAGTTAAAATTCGACTGAAACCAGCGATAATAGCGAGTAAGAGTGGCACCCGTAATTCTCGGCATAAAGTCCACACTGCGCGTAACCAGGATGCTCCTAAGGTTCGTGATGTTTCCCAAGCTCGACGATCGACACTCGAAAATGCTGCTTGTGATAATGCTATCAATACCGGGGCGCAAATTAGCATTTGACCTAGAATCATGCCTTTTTGAGTAAATAGCCACTTTAAATCACCTAAAGCGCCATTACGGGTCAGCAATAAATAGACTAATAAACCGATTACAACAGTAGGAATGGATTGTAAAGTTTGCACTAAGTTAGTGACAATCCAACGACCTCTAAAGTGGCTAAAAGCAAGGATAAAACCTAAAATAATAGAGGGAATAATCGTGATCAATAGTGCAGCAAAAGACACTGAAAAAGAAATATTAATAATGGCCCAAACATGAGGGTCAAAAGAGAGCAGCAAGCTAAATGCTTGCTGCAATAGTACTAACCAGCCATCACTCATTTTTTATAGGTTGCCTTAAACAATTGCTCTCCTTGCACTTTATAATTGTTAATCATAGTTTGTGTTGCAGGACTAATAAACCAATCGCTCAATGCTCTGGCACCCTTATGATTTAAGTCTGGGTATTTTGCTGGGTTAATTAACATGATCTGATAAGGGTTAGCTAATTTATCGCCACCTTCAAAGCTAATATTGAGATCAAGTTTAGCTTTATAAGCAATATACGTTCCACGATCGGTTAATGTATAAGCTTGTAATTCATCCGCCATTAATAACGTTTTACCCATGCCTTGGCCTACAGAGGTATAACCTGCAAAGTCTGGTGTAATGCCGGCATCTTTCCAAATGATTAATTCTTTCATGTGGGTACCAGAGTTATCACCGCGAGAAACAAATTTACTGTTACTTTGGGCAATTTTACTGAAGGCTTCAGTGACTAATTTGCTAGACTTTACTGCCGCAGGATCATTTTTAGGTCCTAATACCACGAAATCATTTTCCATAATGCCGCGCGGTTCAATACCATCGCCATCGGCGATAAATTTCGCTTCAGCATCTGGGGCGTGAGTCATCACAACGTCAACATCTCCTTGGCTGGCAAGTTTTAATGCTTTACCTGTTCCCGTTGCAATAACTTGAACAGTATAACCTGATTCAGCTTCAAACTTAGGTAACAGTGCCCCCAGTAGGCCTGAGTTTTCAGTACTGGTTGTGGTTGCTAACTTAATCACTTCATTTGCCAGTGCAGTAGGGCTAAACATCGCTCCACTAAGTACCGATGCTGCTATCAGAATACTAATGCTTGCTTTGAGTTTTAACATTGCCGCTCCTTGATATATTAATCGTTATGATATTCATATTTTTGGTCTGTTGATCTTTGATGATCAAAATTTTTAAACGTAAACCGTGTCGCACCTTGTATCAAAATCGCAGTGCAAGTTATGACGCCTAGCCTTCTAAGCGAATAATTTGCAACAAAGACTTTTACTTGCAAAGGCGTCTCACGCTTAAGTGGAACCTTTCGGGCAGCACTTGTAGCCACTTTCTATTACTTGACCGCTTGTTCATGTAGAATGATCACACGCTATAAGCTTCGCCTCGGAGAAATGGCTATAAACTGCATAAAAATTCATCTCGAAAGATCAACAAGCCCTAACTAAAAAATTAAATGCATTAGGAAATAACTAATTCCCAACGTAATAAGCAAGTTAAATGCCAAAGTACTTTAATGCAAATACTGTTCACGCATAAAATCGAAACTGTGAACTTGCTCCCAAGCTATGGTTATTTATATTAGACAAATTGTCCCATGATCACCTTTCTATGGTTCATAGTGACCAAGTGATTTGAATTCAGTGATACAGTATTACAAAGCTTGCCAAAGCGTCCATATAAGAGTCCATTTATGAGTCCAAATGAACATGCCAACCCAGTAGCAAAGACCACAATGTCAGTACTCATTGTTGATGATGAACCCGGTATGCGCAGTTTTTTGATGAAAGCCTTGGCTAAAAAGTTTGCCTTGGTTGAAACCGCTTCTTCAATTGCCCAAGCTGAAGAGTTACGCAGTCATGGTCATTTCGATTTATTGATTGTGGATATTCGCTTGCCTGATAGATCGGGTATTGAATGGCATGAAGCGCTTAATGATCCCGAGCACCAATCCGATATTATTTTTATGACTGGTTACGCCGATATGGATGTGGCAATCAAAGCATTACGTGCCGGTGCGTGTGACTTTATTATGAAACCGTTTCATTTAGAGCAGATGATCACTGCCGTTGATCGTTGTATCGAAAAACGTTTGCTTAAGCGTGAGAATTTTATGCTAAAGCGTGAATTATCGCACGGTCAATCATCGACTATTATCGGTAACAGTGAAGCTATTCGCGATGTTAAAGAAGTGATTGAACGCATCGCCCCGACGAACGCTGTGGTGTTAATTGAAGGCGAGTCTGGTACGGGTAAAGAGCTGGTGGCCAGACAGCTACATCTGCTTAGCGGCCGAAGTGGTGCATTTGTGCCGGTGAACTGCGGTGCAATAGCCCCAGATCTGTTGGCCAGTGAGTTGTTTGGCCATACTGCAGGCGCATTTACAGGGGCCAAAGGTAATCGTGAAGGCTTATTTAGTTATGCTTCGGGTGGCACAATATTCTTGGATGAAATTGGCGAAATGCCAATGAATATGCAAACGGCATTATTAAGAGTGCTTGAACAGCGTGCGATTCGTCCAGTTGGAAGCGAAAAAGAAGTGGATATTAATGTGCGCGTTATCGCGGCAACTAATCGTTTATTAATCGATGAGGTTGAGGCGGGACGTTTTAGGCGCGACCTATTTTACCGTTTGAATGTATTAAATATTGTTATTCCATCTTTGCGATCTCGCCCCGATGATGTTGCTGAACTTACCCATTATTTTACCTTACAATTGTCACAAGAATTGGGTATTAAAGACGTTATTTGGAGCCACGAAGATCTGCAAGTGCTGCAGCAACATGATTGGCCTGGCAACATTCGCGAGCTACGTAATATGATTGAACGGTGTATTTTATTAGGCAAACCCCCTGCTGAATATTGGAAAAAACCTGCGTCAGTTATGGTCAACGATGCCAAGGGTTACCCGCTTAATTGGCCATTGAAAGAAGTTGAAAAACAACATGTCACAAAGGTTGTTGATAATCATAACGGCAATAAATCTGCGGCTGCCCGCGATTTAGGTGTGTCGCGAAAAACATTAGATCGAAAATTTAAAGATTGGTTGAATCACGCCGAAGAAGGTCACGAGGACACATAAACGTGGCGAATTCGAAGGGTTTTTTTACACGAGTTTTCGGTATTAGTTGGCAGCAAATGCAAGCCAAAGTACGTTATCGGATCTTATTTCTGACATCTCTGCCTATTGTATTAACCCTGGTTAGCTTAGTTTTTATAACCATATATTGGAATGTAATATACACAGGCAAACAATTGTTTATGAAGGTAAAGGCTGATTTAGTTGTCGCTAATAGTACCTTGATGCAGGTGCAGGAACGCCAACAAGACAGTTTAGAATCGATCAGTAAATCATGGGATTTTCAACATGCATTTAGGTTACTACAACACAGTCAGCAGCAAGCTGATCCCAAGGTTATTAGTGCGCTAAATATACTATTAGAACAGCAGCAAAAAGCATCAGGATTAGACTTTCTAAGGTTAATTCGTGTCGCAGATGCTGCCGCGGATCCCGACTTACGTTTGATGTTGCACCAAACTCAACAGAAGGCTTTTTCTGGTTTGATGGTGCTGTCAGCTAAACGTCTCGAAAGAATTAATTTAAGTCTAGCAACCCAAGCTAACATTAGCTTAATTCCCACATTACATGCCAAACAGCCTCTACAAAATATCGAAACACGTGGTTTATTAAGCCGAACCTTATTACCGATAGCCGACCAGTCGGGTAATGTATTTTGGTATTTAGATGGTGGTATGTTGTTTAACCGCAATACTGCCATCGTCGATAATATTCGTGACTTAGTGTACGGCAAAGGCACATTACCAGAACGCTCAATCGGTACCGTGACCCTTTTTCTGGATAATATTCGGATTAGTACTAATGTGCCGATGGAGCAATTTCCCAAAGACCCGAATAAACCCAATAGAGCATTAGGTACGCTGGTGTCTAATGAAGTGTATCAACAAGTACTGGTTGAAGGGCAAACATGGATAAATCGTGCCTTTGTTCTCAATGATTGGTACATCTCTGGTTATTTACCTTTACAGGATGTGCGTGGTAAACGGATTGGGATGGTTTATGTGGGCTTTTCTGAGTCTCCTTTTCTGCATAATTATTTACTCAATATTATCGAGCTCGGTACCATTTTAGTGTTTGTGTTATTGATTTCAGGTTTTCTAGTGTACCGGGGAGCAAACAGCTTATTACAGCCAATTGAGTATATTCACCAAGTGGTTACTGCGGTGCAATCTGGGCGCAATATCAGGATCGGTAAATTAGACATCAATGGTGATAATGAACTGGCACATTTAGCCGAACAATTTGACAATATGTTGGATCAATTACAGCGACGTAATGCCCAAATTCAATCTGCTGCAGAGCAACTTGAAATTAAAGTTGAGCAGCGTACTCGTAGCTTGCAAGATAAAACGGAGGAGCTCGAGCGTAATGTGGCGTTATTGCATGCGACCAGACAACAGTTGGTCACCAATGAAAAACTTACCGCATTAGGAGAGCTCATCGCAGGTATCGCCCATGAAATTAATAATCCTACCGCGGTAATTTTGGGTAATATGGAGCTGTTAAAATATGAACTTGGTGATAATGCTGCCGTAGTCGAAGAAGAAATCGAGTTAGTGCTCCAGCAAGTGGGCCGGATCACTACAATTATACGAAGCCTACTGCAATACAGCCGTCCAGGTGAGTTCAATGCCCCCATAACATCGCAACCAGTGACGCAAATTGTTGAAGAGATGCTGTTGTTAGCCCGCCATTCCATTGAACAACAAGAGGTCACACTGATCAAAGATTTCACTGCCACAGGTGATGTTGAAGTCAATCGTCCCCAGCTGTTACAAGTACTGATTAACTTAATGGTTAATGCCGCTCATGCGATTGAAAACAAAGGCCGAATTTGGCTACGAACATATGACTGGCTAGAAGATGGCAAAACGATTGGCGTTAAAATTGAAGTTGAAGACGAGGGCGTGGGGATTAATAAAGAAGATTTGAGTCGTATTTTTGACCCATTTTATACCACACGTAAAGATGGTACCGGTTTAGGCCTCTCGTTGAGCTATGGGATCATTAAACGGCTTGGTGGTACGATTGAAGTGAATTCGACAGTAGGTAAGGGCACCATATTTACCATTGGTCTTTACCACAAGGCAAAAGATGATCAGCAACTTGGGCCTTATGAAGGCTTACATTTTGGTGAAAAAGCACAATAAGAAAACAGCTAAAAAAAAGCCGGATGATGAATCCGGCCACAAAGAGTGTATGAGCAATGTCGTGCTTGCGAACTCTGAAAAGTGATTAAAGGTGATGAAGTCTTTAATCACTAAACCGAGTTTTGGAACGCGAGTTAATAATAATCATTCTCATTAGTGTTTGCAAGCATTTAAGATAATATATCGCATCTTTACATTCAATTGAGCACATAAAATAATAAGCTATTGTTTTTATTAAAAATGTTTATGCTTTATTACTTGTATGTAAATCTATTTTGTAAAATAAAACAGTTTGGCGCTTATTCTGGTATTAGAGGTTGGTGTTAGTCTGATTGTTATTGTTCACGCTTAGATGAACGTTACTGGAACGCGAGGCGCATCTAGCGATTAATGTGCTAATGATAATCTGTGGAATATTGTTTAGAACAACAATACTGTCATCGTATTTGATAAAAACTGAGCATATTAAATAAGTAAAGCATCGGCGGCACTGTAATTGAGCTGACGATGCTTTTTTGCTTATTCACCTATCCTAACAACGATTACTTTGATGCATGAATAATAATGTCGTCATCAGCCGAGATGTCATTTAATAAAATTTTATCTTGTAGTACCTTCAATAACACCCCATAAGCCGGTAAAAACAATCCTAAGCTCACGATCAATTTAAAGGCGTAATCAACGCTAGCAATTTCTGGCCAATGTGTGGCCATAAATACATCACTGGAAGCATAAAACGCGATACTGAAAAACACTAAGGTATCGACTAAGTTACCCACTAATGTTGATGCTGCGGGGGCAACCCACCAAGCTTTGGCCTGACGTAATTTAGCAAATACAGTGATGTCCATTAGCTGGCCAATCAAGTACGCCACAAAGCTGGCAAAGGCGATGCGAAACACAAAGCTGTTCCACTCGATTAATGCACCAAATGCTTGTAATTGACCTTGGTGAAACAATACCCCGACTAAATACGACACCACAAGTGACGGTATCATGGCTTTAAGAATAATGCCTCTAGCAGCTTGTTGGCCAAAAATTCTTACGGTTAGGTCGGTGGCGAGATAGACAAATGGAAAGCTAAATGCACCCCAAGTGGTGTGGTAGCTAAACAGCTGAAATGGTAGCTGAACAAGATAGTTGCTTGCGCAAATAATTAAGATATGGAAACTGACTAATAGCATCAGTGCTCGGCGATATTTCGCCTGGGTTAACGTCAACATATAGTGGCCTTTTTAATTGGGTTAGCGCGGGGTGAGGGAACCCGCTATTAATTAGTTAACAGTATTTACTGGTGTTAACGAGACTATATAGCCTGAGTTAAGCCGATAAGTTAATACCTGTTATAGAGAATATTATCATTATAGTTTATTGGTCGTGTTTGCTGATAAATACACCACTTAATTAACCTTTTTAAGCGCATTCATGGCGGTCAGCAATCATGGGGGCGGGATAATAGCATGGGTTTTGTACAAGCGAAAGGCCTAGTCATGGCGAGCAAGCATCGTTGGAGTCAGCTTAGGAATATTAAAAATCGATTAATATAGACAATACTGTCGCTAATTTGTTTTCCAGCTCTTGCCACTCAGCTTCAGGATTTGACCCCGCAACAATACCTGCTCCGGCAAACAAGTTGATTCTTCTGGGTTCAATTAAAGCGCTGCGGATTGCAACAGAAAACTCTGATTCATGGTGATTTAAATAACCACAAGCTCCAGCATACCAACCTCTAGCGTAACCTTCTCGCTGGCGAATAAAGTTTAATGCCGCCTCGCGAGGTAAACCTCCTACTGCAGGAGTAGGATGCAGCGCCCGTAATAATTCAAAATCACTAATGCCTGGTTTTAACTGTGCTCGAATAGCGCGATGTAAATGTTGAATATGATCAAGCTTAAATATTTTAGGCTGCTCGTCGGCGCCCACATACTGACTTAATGGTGTGAGTACATTGACAATATGCTCTCTGACTAACTGATTCTCATGGCTATTTTTAATATCATCTAATAGCGCTTGAGCCAGTAATGCATCCTCATCTGGATTAAGTCCTCGCACTGTTGTTCCGGCTAATGCTTCGGTAAACAGTTCCTGTTGGCGGCGTAAATATAACCGTTCGGGTGAACAAGATATAAATGCGCGTTCAGGGCTAAATTGAAAGCCAAATTGAAAGCTATTTGGATTACGCCCTTGCCAACAGGCTAAAACAGTCCAAGGGTCAATATGGTCATTTACATCAATTTGGCTGTGGCGTGATAAGACGACTTTGGGGGTCGATTTGATAAAATTAGCTTGGGTGACCTGTTCAACTAATTCCTTCCAACGGGCAAAATTAGGTAAATCACTTCGACCTATTAACATGAGTTTATTCGGTGGTGACAAGGGAGCAGGTTTTTGCACCATTGCGATAGTATCAAGTGCAGCTTGGATTTCGTCTTCAGCGTTTCCATTCTCAAAATTAAGGTTTACTAATATCCTAACCTTATGACCGCTTCGGCGTAATTCTATTCTAGGTAATATAAAGTGTGCACGGCCAAATTCAGGCCAACATTCTACCGTGCGATCGAACGCTAAACCGCCGTAATAGCGAATGTCTAGGTGATTGGTTTTGTTACGTTGTTGCTGATAGATTTGCGCTAAGGCATTGTCGTCGACTTGGTCGGCAAAATAAAATGCCTTACATGAACCTATAGCGGCGACATCTTCATTTCTATCACGGCCATGCCAATAAATTTTAGGGTATACGGTTTGGGCACTTAACCAAGAGATTAATGGCAATGCTGGAGCATCGACTGACAGTTGCACTATAGGGTCACAGATCGGTATGCTGCGAAGTTGTTCGAGCTTAGAGATCAACTCGCTAAATTGTGGTGAAAAAAAGTGACCTTTCAATCTGTGCCTCTCGTATATCAACATAAGCGTTAACGTTAATAAACAGATGAAAAAGTGTCAATTAGCAAGATTAAAGTGTGTGATCTGAATTGCTAATATAGCCATGAGATTTTGGTAATGCGTTTGTTAGGTAACCATGTTAAAGAATTCAGCTATTGGCTAGTGTTATTGGATCGTTATAGAATGAAAAAGCAATGTCGAACATCTCGTTGAGTCATTGTTAAAGTGCCATCGATATTTGTGTGATGATCTGAAGTAAAAATTAGCTGAATTGAGTAAAGTAGTTCAAAATATAACTAGAAATTGCAAGTCAGATTTCGTTTTTTAGTTTCGTCTCCCGGAGTAATTTGTACAATGAATGATTCTGCCGAATCAAGCAATGTCATTAAAGTCCCTATCGATAAACTTGCTTTAGGCATGTTTGTTATCGCAATAGATCATCAGAACGGTAAAGTAGCCATCCGTAATCCCGGACAAATTAAATACCGTGATGCAATTGTCAAACTTAAAGCCAACAATATTGCATTGGTGTGGGTTGATATTGAACGCTCTTCAGACACCTGTGGATTAAAAAAAGCAGAAAGAGCAAGCTCTGCTAGCAGCCTATTAATGCGTAAAGCGACGGTCACTCGAGATGGGCAGCGAGGGCAAGCTAAAAAGTTACTTGCTGAAGCCAAGGGGCTTATCAAAAAAGTAATGTCTGAAACCTTCGAAGGTAAAGCTATCGAAGTGGGTCAATTTGAAGATGTTGCTGATAAAATGATTGAGTCGGTTATGGATGATGCCGACGCATTTAAGTGTATCTCAGCACTGCGTAGCAAAGATGCTTACTTACTTGAACACTCTATCAATGTTGCCTTTTTGCTCGTCACCTTTGGCAAGCACCTTAAGCTTGACCGCGAATTGCTTAAGCAAATGGCGGTTGGGGGGATTTTACATGATATCGGCAAAATTAAAGTTGATAACGAAATATTACACAAACCAGGTAAGCTGACCCCAGAAGAATTTGAACACATGAAATTGCATCAATTTTATGCAATTGAAATCATGAATGAAACAACAGGGCTGTCACAAGTGAGTAAAGATGTGTGCTTAATGCATCATGAAAAGCTTGATGGCCGCGGTTATCCTAATGGCCTCAAAGATGAGCAACTTCCTCAGCATGGGCGAATGAGTTGTATTGTAGATATTTTCGATGCGTTAACTGCTGCTCGTTGTTACAAAGAAGCCATGAGCCCCGCGGCAGCATTTAAAATATTGATAAGCTTGACACCATTTCATCTTGATCAAAAACTGGTATATGAGTTCATCCGCTGCGTGGGTATTTACCCTGTCGGTTCATTAGTACAGCTATCGGACCTGCGTGTAGGAATTGTATGGGATGCTAAAGGTCGCGATGCCTTGCATCCTATCGTTAAGTGCTTTTATTCAATCAAGCATAAGCACTATACCGAAGTGACTATGGTGGATTTACTTAAATCTGAGTTAAATATTGAGCGAGGCGTATCGCCAAGTATGCTCGATGTCGATCCTAGCCCTTTTTACTAAATGCCAGTAAAGCTCTGTGAGTGAATAGCAATAACTAATGGCCAATAATCTGTTGGTACATGGGTGCTAACTTAGCTAGAAGCGCATTACGTGTTGCGATAGGAATATGCTGTTGTTTAAGGGCTTCAATCAAATGGCCCACTAAGGCATCAAAGTCGGCTTGGCTAATGTGCAGTCCGATATGGGCATCATACATAGATGCTCCTTGATAAAGACACTCACCGCCAGTGACAACACATAAATGCTCAATCAGCCGTTGACGAAAAACACTGATGTCGGTTTGTTCAAAGTGATGCAAGAGGCGTTTGTCTTGGGACAAATTAACCAGGAAATCGTCGGTGATCATACTGATGCCTTTGTTCCCCCCCAGCTGCTGGTAAAGGCTTGTTGGTTGGCTTGCGCAGCCAGTAGACAGTAATAACAGTGCGCCCAATACCAGTAGATGATGTTTAAAAGCATTCAGCATTACAGTGTTCCCTCTACGGATAAATACCACCCTTGTTGCTGCTTAAATCCGGCAATACTGCCTAAATCGACATATGCGCCGACAACCGAAAGGTGTTTATTAACAAACCAGGCGACAAAAATATCTTGCCAATCTTGCTCTTGCGCAAAACTCAACTCATCTGGTTTTTGTTTGTACTCATAACCCAGAGCAATATTATCAGTTAATAACACCGCAATAGAAGCTTCGGCTTGTAAGGTGTAATCGTTGTTGGTTGCAGTGCCAAATCCGAGTAAACCTGTTTGGTTTGCTTTGGTGGCTCTCAGGGTTAGGTTGGTTACAAGGTTACGGCCTGCAATGGCTTCAAAATAGACCTTGCTAGCGGCCAAATACACATCTAACCCCCAATCATCTCTTGCTCCCACCGCTTGTGGTAAGGCAAAGTCGTCAACACGTTTGTACTGTAATCCTAAGCTGATTTGCGGCATTGCGGTATAGAGTACTTCACCAGCCAGTTTGTATTTTATGCCTACAATATCTTGGCCTAGTTTGCCGCCCAGAGTGTCTAAATCAAAAGTTTGTTTGGCAATACTCAGTTCAAAGCGATTATCAATGCTTAACGATGCTCCCATAGAATGTAGGGTAAAGTCGTCAACGTAAACGGCGGAGTTCATCGCGGTTAAAGACCATTGATCAGAGCTTGCATAACCATTAATTACCGCCCAAGGTACTATGCCACCTCCGGCACTACCTTCAATAGTGGTTGCGCCGCCAGTGGCGATAATTTTGCTCGTATCAGCTTGGGCCTGCGTCACGATTAGGCTTAATAGCCCGGATAATATAATGCATATGATTTGATACATTAGCGCACCGTATCTTCATTAGAATGGGACATTAGATTGATTGAATTGTTGAAACCATACAATAAAATCATCCGCTTTTAATGGCTTAGAATACACATAGCCTTGAATTATATCACAATTAAGCTTGCGCAAAATATCGATTCCTTCTGCGGATTCTACGCCTTCAGCCACTACGGATAAGTTAAGTCCCTTAATTAACCTAATGCTAGTATCGACGATCATTAAATCAGTGGCATCGGTATGAATATCTTTAATAAAACTGCGATCAATCTTCACTTCATTGACCGGTAATAATTTCAAATAGGCTAATGAAGAGTGTCCTGTGCCAAAGTCGTCGATGGCAATCGATATACCGATATTGCGAAATTGCTGTAAAACCGCAATCACCGTTTGCGCATCTTTCATCACCGCACCTTCAGTGACCTCTATCGATAAGGCGGTAATGGGTAAATTATTGCTAATGAGTAATTGTTCAATGTCCAGTGGTAGCTGAGGATTGGTTAAGTCGTGGGCGGATAAATTAATCGCGACCGTAAGTGAAATACCTTGTTGCTGCCATTTTGCTAGCTGTTTTATGGTGGTATTGAGCACCCACTCGCTAATAATCGAGATATTACCTGAGTTTTCAGCTAAGCGAATAAATTCGTCCGGTGGAATAAACCCTAATTCAGGGTGCAGCCAACGGATCAGGGTTTCTGCTCCATGGCAATGATTCGTCTGAATATCAACTTTGGGCTGAAACACTAAATGCAGTTGCCCTTGACTTAGGGCTATCGGTAAATCGCGGATGATCATTAATTCACGCAGATAGCGCTCATCTTCGCCTTGTTGATAAGTGGCAATACTTAATGATTCCATGCGGGCTTGGTTTAAGGCAATTTCAGCATGGCGAATCAAGGTATCGATATCATTACTGTCATAGCCTCGGGATAAATCTACCATCCCTACGCGAACGTTGACTGTGATTTTTGATCCTTGAATGGCAAAGGGTTGAGTTAATAAGCGTAAATAATTATCAAGCTGTTGATCATCAATACCAGGTTGGAATAACAATAAAAACGAGTCGCCATCTAAGCGCGATATTAACTGTGCTGTTGGAGATAAGCTTTCTAAGCGACTGGCAAACAATACCAACAGATCATCGGCATTGGCAAAGCCAATAATGTTATTCAAATGACGAAAGTTTTTGATGTCTATCATCACTAAGTTGCCATGCATTTTGCTTAGCAGCTGACTAAGGAGCTGTTTAGCTGCTACGCGGTTATACAAGCCTGTGAGGTTATCGTGCTGTGACTGGTACACTAAGTCATTTTTGCGTGACTCAATATTTTCACGCATTATCGATAGGGTGTTGGCTAATACTTGTAACTCTGCGGGAGCACCTTTAATTGGCGGAGGATTTTCGCCTTGGCCCACTTTGCGGGCAAAATTAACCAATCCATAAATAGGTTTGGTTAAGCCGCCAGCAAACCAGGCTGCAATCATAAAGGCCAGTAAACAGGTTATCGCGAATACAAGTAACATGTTATTGCGTAAAGCATCGTAATTTTGCTGCCACTTAATATTCGATTGGTGTAATACCGCTAATTGATTATCGCTATTGTTGTCTAATGCAATGGTGGTAGATAAATAGCCCAGTGGTACGTCGTCGCTGACCACATCGATAGTTTGGTCTAATTGATCCATCTGCGCTAAAACATCTTGTTGCTGAGCGGTTGGCAGGGTGGAGACTATTTCAACTCTGTCAGCTGACTGGTTAATGAAACTAATATCGATCCCGGTAATAGTTTTTGCTTGGTCGGCGACGTTTTTATCCATCGCAAAGCCCATACCAACCCAAGCGATTAATGTAGGTGCTTTAACGGGCTGCAAAACAAATTGGTAGCTACTGTGATCATAATTAAAAATTTCGAACGTGGTTGAGCGATTTTTTGTTAATGCAAATAACTCATCAATATTCGCTTTAGTCAGACCTTGTAAACTTGATGACAGCAGGGTTCCCTGCGGAGAGAGTAAAATAGCGGCATCGGCATTAATCCGACGGCCGTGGTTTGCTAAAACGGATGATATTGTATCTTGCTCGCCGGTCGCGACCGCGCGCTTAAAGCCAAAGTCAGCACTTAATAATGACAAACTTTGGTTAAGCTGCTTGTTGCGATTTGACAACATTTCGACAAAAACGTTAGAGCCAATTTTAAGATTTTGAGTTTGTTGTTGGCGGAAATCTCGTTGAGTTGCGCTTAACACAAACAAGGCAGTAGTTAACTGCATTAAAGTTAATATGAGTAAAAATGCAATGATCAATCTGCTGCGAAAACTATTTGGCATGTTGTCCCATCATATGGCTGGCATGATCAGAAGCACCAAATCCGCTAGGTGGCGATGATGGTTTATTTTGGTGTTCTATATCGACACTAAGCGCTAATTGATTAGCGCCATCATTAAGGATAATCGAAGATGATGCTGGTGCAACAATTTGCCAAGGATGCCAAATCTTAACTTGATATTCTCCTGGCGGTACATCCGTTAATTGTATTTCCCCCGACGCATCACTTACCGAGAAATAAGGACTTTTAGCAACGTAAATAAAGGCTTGCATATAGTCATGAATATTACAGCCGATAGCGACTAGACCCGCTTTATCAAAGGTAATCGGATCTGCGGTCGTGCCTACGTATAATTTTAGCTCAAATTGTTTGGCTTCAGAAAATGAATAAACATGGTGTCGAGTACGATCTAAATTAGGAAAATCAACATTTGCCCCTTGTGGCACAGCTAATACAAAAGGGTAAAATACGCGATCTTGTTGACGCATTTCGTAATGGGCTGTAGCAGGCAGTGTTATTTCTGATGTCGAGGTTGCTTCAAGTGGCGCAGTCGAAATAAGTTCTACCACGCTATCACTGAGCATATTACCTTGAGCATCGGTAACATCAACCGTTAAGGTTGCCGCAGTCACTGATGCTGAAATAATATAAGTTAACCAGAGTAAGTATGTAGTAAACCGGAACATTGGCATGTATTCGCCTCATTATTAGACAGTAGAGCGGGTTGCAACATAATGGCTAATCATATGAACAATATGACATCATAACTTAGCATACTCAAAATACATCATTATCACAGTAAAATACGACCATTTGTTTTGCTACAAATTATTAACCGAGGTGTTCATGAAAGTGTATTTATCGATTAGTTTAGTATTGATATCGTTAATATTACTCATTCCCGGTGTAACAGAGCCCATGTTAACGATGACAGGAACGATTGAAAAGTCACAGTTGCTTGATACGGGTAAAGACATGTTAACCCAAAACCTCACCGAAGATTCTCGTGCTAATACCCGTGGAATACTCGATGTTGCGGCCAGTCTGTTTGGCCTAGATACACTTGAGGGAGAGGTGGAGGTGTTTCGCAATAGCCGCAGTATCATAGATACTATAGTGGCTCTGTACCAGTCTCATAATCTAATCGTCGCCATGTTAGTGGGGTTATTTAGTATTGTGATCCCCGCAGTGAAGTTAATCACTATGCTGATATTACTGCTGCCAGTGCCCCAGCGAATCAAACAACAGCTTAACAGTATGATTGGCGCTATCGGCAAATGGTCTATGGCCGATGTTTTTGTGGTTGCTATTATCGTGACCTACATGGCAGGTAATGCTTCAGCCGGTATGGGCGATATGCTTAAGACTCAATCTCAGTTTGAAATCGGTTTCTATTATTTTCTAGGCTACTGTATTTTTTCAATCGCCAGCCAGATGATGATCGACATGACACAAACGCGAAAGTCACAGAGTACCTTTGTTAATATTGACGACTGATGCTGCTGGGTTTTTGGGCTGACGACGATAATATCGACCTTAAAATAAAAAGAGCGTAAATCAGTTTCTTATTATCTTGATGAGTCGTGAATAACACGAAAATAAGTCATTATTGTTTTGGATATTCAAAGTCGTGATATTTCGCGACTTATGTTTTGCAATGGTTATAATGAGCATATGCATTGGTAACCTTAAGATTGACTATGACTGACTCTACAACCACTGACTATATTGGCTCTGATCATTTTCTACCCGAAAATACTCTATTGCTTAATGCCATGACAGAGGGTGTATATGGTTTTGATTTAGCGGGTAATGCTGTATTTATCAATCCCGCGGCAGAACAAATGACCGGCTGGAAAAGTGCCGAATTAATTGGCAGAAATATTCATGACTGTCATCATCATAGTCATGCTGATGGCAGTCATTATCCTCAGCATGATTGCCCCATTTATCGTACCTTACATGATGCTATCCCTCGGCAAGTGACCGACGATGTATTTTGGCGTAAAGATGGCAGCAGCTTTCCAGTGTATTACAGTTCCACCCCAGTATATGATCAGCAACAACTCGTCGGTGTTATCGCGATATTTCGTGATGTAAGCATGCAAAAACATACCGAGCAATCATTGAGACAAGCATTGGCACAAGTGCAGGCCTTGTCAGAACGTTTAGCATCAGAAAATCAATACTTACTCACTGAGCTTCAAGGTCAGCAAGGCGCCTCAGGAATATCGGGTAACAGCCAACCTATCAATCAACTCATTCAACAGATCCACTTAGTCGCAAATACCGACAGTACGGTATTAATTTGTGGTGAAAACGGCACCGGCAAAGAGTTAGTTGCGCGTAACTTACATAGGCTAAGTCATCGTAAAGACCAGCCTATGGTAAGTGTTAACTGCGCCGCATTTTCGACGGCCTTGCTAGAAAGTGAGCTGTTTGGGCATGAAAAAGGCGCATTTACTGGTGCCACAGCGCGTCGCAAAGGCCGATTTGAATTAGCCAATAATGGCACCTTATTTTTAGATGAAATTGCCGAGCTAAGTTTATCGGCACAATCTAAATTGTTGCGAGTGATTCAAGAGCAAAGCTTCGAGCGTGTTGGCAGTAGTGAAACCATTAAGGTTAATATTCGCTTAGTTGCTGCCACTCATCACGATTTAGCCGCACGAGTAGAACAGGGCTTGTTTCGCATGGACTTATATTACCGCCTGAACGTATTTCCAATTACCGTGCCTCCTTTACGAGAGCGCCGTGAAGATATTCCACAATTGGTCAGTGATTTAGTCACATCACTGAGTAAAAAGCTTGGGAAAAAAATCACTAAAGTGAGTGCTAAAGGGCTGAAGAACTTACAGCAATATGCTTGGCCAGGTAACGTGCGTGAGTTACAAAACCTGATTGAGCGAGAAATGATTTTATCGCAAAGTGGCCATTTACTGTTTAATACTTTGCCCGCAGTGGTTGCCCCTCCGTTAGCAATCAGCACGTTAACCATGGCCCAAGCCGAAGCCGCGCATATTATTACGGTATTAAATGCTAGCCATTGGCGTATTTCTGGCCCGTTTGGTGCTGCTGCAATGCTAGATATGCCGGCGAGTACCTTGCGATCTCGGATGAAAAAGTTAGCCATTACGCGCTAATTTTTATTACTCACTTTATTAAGTCACGATATATCGCGTAAAAGATGATATATCGTGATTTTTATTTATGGGATTTTTGTTTTAGTTGTTTAAAATCATGCTGTTAATATAATTATTGAGTTGGCTTAGTCTTTGCTATAACAGGGCAATATTGTGTTATAGGAATATCTTCATGCCTAAATTATCATCTCAAACACCGGCAGTGATTATGCCAGTCGATAACGCTGCCATTTCACAACGGATCCCAGTGGTGCAAATTGCTACGCCGTCGACAAAAATTCATGTTCGAGAACAGAAGGGCGTTTTTCAACGACTGCGTCAGCACAGTAATACTTTACTGATTACGATTTTTTTCCTGATCCCATTTATCAATTACCAAGGCCGGCAAGCCATTCTGTTTGATGTAACCGAACAGCAATTCTTTTTCTTCAATATCACCTTGTGGCCACAAGACTTTACCGTATTAGCATGGTTTTTTATGGCTGCTGCTTTTGGGCTGTTTTTTGTTACTGTTTACTGGGGGCGGGTGTGGTGTGGTTTTTTGTGTCCACAAACCGCGTGGACCTTTATTTACATGTGGGTTGAAGCCAAAGTAGAGGGTAATCATCATCATCGGGCGGCGTTAGATAAAGCCCCATGGTCGTTGAGTAAAGTGCGTAAACGAGTGACTAAGCATGCGGTGTGGATGGTGTTTGCCTTGCTGACCGGCTGCGGATTTATTGGTTACTTTATGCCTGCTCGCGAGTTGTATGTTGATATTTTTAGTGCAAGCAGTGGCTTTTGGACTGGCACATGGGTGTGGTTTTTTGCCATCTGCACTTATTTAAATGCCGGCTGGATGCGTGAAATGATGTGTTTGCATTGCTGTCCTTACTCACGTTTTCAAGCGGTGATGTTTGACGCCAATACTAAAACGGTTAGCTATGATGCTGCTAGAGGTGAGTCTCGTGGGCCACGTAAACGTTCACAAAAAACGGAGCTAGGTGACTGTGTAGACTGTAATTTGTGTGTTGATGTTTGCCCAACTGGGATTGATATTCGTAACGGCTTGCAATACGAATGTATTAACTGTGGTGCCTGTGTTGATGCATGTAATCAGACCATGGAAAAATTTGGTTATGCCGCTAATTTAATCAGCTTTACCAGCGAGAATGCTTTAACAGGACAAGCAAAAGCCAGTTTGTGGTCACTAAAATCTCTCGGTTATGCCAGTGCACTATTAATTATGATTATTCTGATCATTAGCGATTTAAGCCACTTAAGCCATATACAGCTTAATGTGATCCGCGATCGCCAAACCTTGTATCGTCAAGTGGGCGTCGACCAGGTTGAAAACAGCTATCAGCTCAAAATTCGCAATAAAACGCAACAAATGGCTTTTTATCAAATCAGTATCCACAGTGACGATGCTAAAGAGCAAGTATTGCAAATCGTTACCGACAGCTTGATTGCGATAAAACCTGCAGAACAACTGGATTATCCGTTGACCGTCAGTGGTCGCTTAAGTAACCGAGCGAGTGAGAGTACGCAACAAACAGTGCAATTTAGGGTCACCCAAATTCAAAGCTTGGAAAATCCAACGCCAACGGAACCAGCGAACCAGACCTCGCAAACATCACGGTTCTTTTGGCCATAATCTCGTAATCTCTGTATCTCAGTATGACGACATAAAGAGGTGCTGACCTTACTCGATGCTACGCCGCAACATGGTTAAGTAACAAAAAGGCTTGTCGCATTATTAATGGGACAAGCCTTTTTTGCTAAATGGTCGCAGTGTTATCGCGCTAACGTATTAACGCTGATGCAGTGCGTAGTCGCTGCCGTCTTTAGCAGTAAACACTTTACAGTTGCCTTCAGTTGGCTGACAGCCTGTATGGATTAAGCTAATCCATTGCTTGTATGGCGTCGGCAAATTCTTAATTGGAATCGCAACCTGAATGTCTTCAATATTAGCTTGGTCTGTGGTGCCCATTTGTCCTTGGCGGTCGAAGCTAATCTCAACATGGGTATCATTATTCTTTAACACCACTGAAGTCGGTTCACTTTTATGACCCGTCAATGCCACAAATTGACATGGATTTTGTAAACCACACTGAGAACCATCTTTCAAAAATGCTAATAAGTGGGTGTAGTAAACAACATAGCTGCTGACATCTTGGTGTGAGCCTTCGGCTAATGGAAATTGTGCATCCAAAAAGTCTTTTGCATTTGTGCTGCGATCCTGTGGATTGCTCGTTGCCACAAATTGCTCACCAATGAAGCGGTTAAGGTTTTGGGTGGCTGTTGCGCTTGCTTGAGTAGACATATTCATCGCCTTATTCCTCTTCGTGTTGTTGTCGGTCAGAAACCTTTGTCATTATTGTTTATCATTAAGCTCTGTTAGCAGCTTGATTTTTAGTCTATGCTATTTTTACAAACAATTTCACAATAAAAATTTTACAGTGTGAATTATACAAAATGAGAAATGAAAAAAGCCTAATGCGAAAGACCCATTTTTTGGGCACAAAGATAAGAAACTTGCGTAAACGCAATAACTTAACCATGGAAGACTTGTCAGCTCGTTGTGTACGTGTTGATTCAGGTAATTCGCCATCTGTGTCATATTTGTCGATGATCGAACGCGGAAAGCGTGTTCCGAGTGCAGATATGTTGGCGGTAATTGCGGTCGTTTTTCAAAAAGAAGTGGAATGGTTTCTTGATGATGTGCCAGAAGATGAAGCCATTACGCCGGAAAAAGGCAACAAAGGTGGCATTAGTGGTATGCCGCTGGAGCCGAGTTTTTTGTTTTCTAATGACATTCTGCAAATTGCTATTCCTGAAATGTTGTCGCAAACCGGTACCAGTGGCCGCCAGTTTGCTCATTTACTCATCCGCGCGCACCAAGAGCATCATCAAAATCATTTTCCTGATTTAGAGCGCGCCGCCGAAGAGGTCGGCTTAAAACGCATGCCGCTTGCCACTGAAGATATAATCGATATCGCCAAAGGCATGGGCTTAAAAATTAAATGGATCGACCGGGTTCCACAAGAAGTGATCAACGAAATGGGTGTCAGTGCTAAGCAGTTAGTGACTTCATTTTTTGAGCCGCCGGGGACTATTTACATTAGTAATATGTTGAAAAACAGACCCAGTAGATTGCGCTATGATTTGGCCGTGCACATAGGTCATTGTGTATTACACAATAAAGATGGCTTAAAGAGTGTGATGATGTCGGGTCGCCGTGATGACTTTGATGATGCTCTTGTCCCTCAATCCAATACATTGAATGCACAAGATATTTTACATGCATGGCGCGATTTTGAATCAAGCTTCTTTGCCGGTGCTTTATTGTGTCCAAAAGTGCCGTATCGACAGTTACTGGATCGTCATGGCTATGAGATTAGTGTGCATAAGCAATTGCAGGTGTCAGCTTCAGTGGCTATGCGCCGCATGACAGTGGTATCACCTTATCCCCATTGGCATTATTTTGATGCCTATGCGCCGGGTAAGTTAAAAGCTGTGTATCGCGGTAATGGTATTCCTTTGCCTTGGGGCAACATGCGCCTAGTGGAAGATCCTTGTCAGCATTGGGCTGTATTTAGGATGCTTAACGAGCAAGTCGAGGGTACCTCTGCGCAAATATCGATTTTAAATGTTGGTAATGAACCACGTATTTATTGCTGTGAATCGATTAAAGTGGACGACTCGGCGGGCAATGCACATGTGTTATGTGCTGGAATAGATTTAAATCCGGCGATTGAAGCGCAAGGCAAAGACGCTCAGTCGATTGCTCATGATTTGAAACAGGCTTGTGCTACGGGCGGCGGCTCTATCGTTATTCCTAAACACATCCAAAAAGATCTCACCAGTGTGGCAAAAATTCTGAACATTAATTGGATTGAACGTGGGATTAAAAAAGATGCCCAGTTAATTTGTTCGCGTGGTGCCGTTTGTCCGCGTCAGCCAAGTTGTTATGCCGCCGGGCGTAATTTATGTGAAGAAAACCAAGGTTAAGTCGTCCTTGGTGTATGCCGCATCAACATAAGTTGATGCGGCTTCAAGCAACATATGATGTACCTAAAGGGGAAACTGTACCGTCACGCAAAGCCCGCAGTTGTTTACAGGATCTGCTGGGGTTAAGCTAATTTTTGCATCCATCTGCTGCACAATACTCGCCACAATCGCTAAGCCTAAACCTGAGCCATATTCATTACTGCCTAATATGCGATAAAAAGGTTCAAACACTTTTTGAACTTCAGTATTTGCGATACCTGGGCCTGTATCCTTGATGGTCATCTCTATGCCTTGCTCGGTTTCAATAATACTCAAATCAACTTTACCGCCACTAGGTGTATAGCGGATAGCATTGTCGATCAGGTTGTGAATTAAGGTTTTTAAACGGACAGGGTTGGCGTTGAGCTGGGCGTTGCTATCTTGGCTAAAGCCCAAATCAATCTCTTTCGCTTCCACAAGTGGGTATAGCTCTTCAATCACCTCAGTGAATACTGTTTTTAGTGAGGTTTGTTGATGTTGTTGGATGCTGTTGTCTTGTTGACGCGCCATCGATAATAGTTGTTCTAGCAGATGGATACTGCGACTGATCCCAGCTTGTAATGCATTTAGTTTCTGACGCGCATCGTCGGTTAACTCGGTTTGCTGAAGACGTTGAGCCTGCAACGACAGCGCCGTGATAGGCGATCGGAGTTCATGGGCGGCATCGGCAATAAAGCGCTTTTGGCTAGTAATAACCTGGCTGTTTTTGCTGAGTAAGCGATTAATCGCCTCAACAAAGGGCACAATTTCACTCGGCAATTGAGTAGTGGGAATTAACTGTAAATCGTGCTCAGTTTGACGGTCTACATCGTGGGCTAAAATGCTAATTGGACTCAGAATTTTACCTAGAATATAGCCGAGTAATAATAATAAAATCGGAATTAATACTAACAATGGCATTAGGGTATGCAGCGCGGTTTCAAAGGCGATGTTGTCACGAATGGCGGTCTCTTGGGCGACGGCTATTCGCTGCGAGGATGATAAGGTGCGCACAAATACTCGCCATGACTGTGTGGCTAAATTAACCGTGTGAAATCCATCAGTTAAATTGTTCGGCAAGGCTAGGATATTTTTCGCTATAGGATTGCTTGCTGGATTGTCACCCAATAACTGCACCGAAACTTGAAACTCCAACTGATCTTGGCTTAACGGGGTTAGTGTGCTGTCGTTTGGGGTCAGCGAGTAACGGTCAAATAGCACAGCCATTTGTTGCAATACATCATCTTGTAGCTCATGGGCTTCTTCAAAAGCACTGCTAAAAGTAAAGCTGGCAGCAATGATCGCAACAGACAAAATTGCTGCTGAAATCCAATAAGATAATCGCGTTTTTAACGAGTTACGGGGGCATTTTTTGACACCATCCATCCTACACCTCTGACATTTTTAATGGTTTCTGTACCCAGTTTTTTACGCAAACAATGGATTAAAAACTCTACCGCATTGCTTTCTACTTCTTCACCCCAGGCATAAATACGTTCTTCTAAATCACTTTTTGAATGAATTGAACCGGGTCGGATAAGCAATGTTTGCAGTAAAGCGAACTCACGGTTAGACAGTAAGATATTATCTTGATCGAGGGTTTTGGCTTCATGTGTGGCAGGGTTTAGCCACACAATATTATTGGTTAATTCAGGCGTATGCTGGTTGGCATTGCGCCTTGCTACCGCGCGGATGCGAGCCTGTAGTTCGCTCATATCAAAGGGCTTAATGACATAATCATCGGCACCTAAATCGAGCCCTTTGACTCTGTCTTCTAAGCTATCTCTGGCGGTAATAATGATCACCGCCAGAGCGGGGTGCTGAGCTCGAATATATTGCATCACTTGCAAGCCATCCAGCTTAGGTAAGCCAAGGTCGAGCAACACCACATCATATTGCTGGCAACGTAAACTGTGCAGCGCCGCTTCGCCATCGCATATCCAATCAACCGCATAGGCGACATCTTTTAAGGCACTTTGCATGGCATCACCAATCATTTTATCGTCTTCTACTAATAAAATACGCATAGCACCTCAATCGAACACAATGACACACAGTGGAAAGTCTTAATTAATGATTCTTTGTTGCAGCTTGCTGCTTAAATAGCATTAAACACAACACCATACCAAAGAGTAGTGCCGCCGATGCAGTAAAGCGACTAAATTCTAATCCACCATGGCTAATGGGTTTATCTAAAAAGTCACCGACTACAGCACCTAAAGGTCTGGTTAAAATAAAGCTAAGCCAAAACAACAGTGTGCGAGATATTGGGCTCCAAAGATAGGCGGCTAATAATACTAATAGCATACTACCAAAGATAAGCGCGCTGGCATCGTAACCTAAACCGGCGCTATCCACAGTCCAGTCGCCTAAAGCTGTACCTAGGGTTTGTGACAGTAAAATCGTGACCCAATAAAAGCATTCGGTTTTGGTATTGTTTATCGATTGATTAGACAGGCTACCGGCACTGACGTACCAAATTGAAAATGACATGCACAATAAGCTCACCAGTAACAGTGTGCCCCCGGTATAGCCTATGCCTAATGAGCGGTCGGCAAAGTCTGCCATGGTAGTGCCTGCAGTCGTTGTGGCGATAATGGTGGCCCAATAAATACTCGAAGAATAATGTTTACTGCGAATTTGTATTGCTACCGCTATCGCGAATAAACCGATAAAAATAACTGAGCTCACTAAATAGCCGAGGTTAAGCGACATCGATAAAGCATCACCTGCCGTTTCGCCTAAGGTGGTCGCCAGTATTTTAACCAGCCAAAATATTAAGGTGACTTGTGGCACTTTAGCCCGCGCCTGCTGTTGTAGTGTTTCCATATCGATACTCACTTATGTTGATCCATTATTGGCTTTTTTGCTGTTTGGCGCGCACTGAAAGGTAAGCTACAAGTGCAACAATAATCGCTAAAAAAACAATACTGGTGCTGGTGGTGCCAAACCCAAAGCCACCTTTACGAACCGGTTGTGACAATAAATCACCGATAGAGGCACCCAGTGGGCGGGTTAAGATATATGCCAACCAAAAGCACAATACTGCATTGGCTTTGAAGCGATAAAAAGCCACGCTAATGACGGTGATTAAACCACCAAATATCAAAGCCGAAAGGCCGTAGCCAACATTCATGTCTTCAGATACCCAATCACCGACTGCAGTGCCTAAAGCAAAGGTAATGAGAATGGCCAGCCAATAAAATAATTCACGCTTAAGAGTGACAATGGAATGAATCGATAAAGTACGTTCTTTGCTAAACCAGTATGCAAATGTTGCCGCTAATAATAGGCTAAACACCGCAGTCGATACTGGCAAAGGCACATCAAGTTTGTCTGTGAGAATGTCGGTGACTAAGGTGCCAAAAATACTGATAAGTACCACTACACCCCAATAAGCATATGGGCGATAGCGAGTTTGCTTAAGCTGCACCAATAAGGCGACAAGTAATAATATCCCCATGATGATGCTGGTATTAATCATGCCTACATGAAGATGGAAGCTAAGATAATCTGCTGCGGTTTCTCCCACCGTGGTCGACATCATTTTTATTACCCAAAAGATCAGCGTGATTTCGGGCACTTTATTAAGCCAAGTATTTGGTGATAGGTCATTCGGTGTTGTATGAATAGATGATGCTTTGGTTAAAGGTTTCATAAGGACTCCTTATCCAACAGTGAAACTGATTTAGCACTATCTTGCCGCGCAATACTTAGGCCAAACATAGGGCGGTGATATCAATCATAAATATGTTAGCCAGATGAGTTCAACGTTTGGACTGCATTCCAATATCTCTGCTTGGTAACAGATCCCGCTAAAATTTCTACTCATAATTGATAAGTCGATATTTGTTGTTATTTTCAACAAACATTAACAATAGTTCCCGTTTTGGAATTGATTCCATCGATATGATGAAGCGTCAATAATATAAAAAGGGGTGATAACCTATGAGCAATATCGATCTATTAGGGCGCCGTAAGTTTATTGCAGGTCTAGGCATTGCTGCTGGTGCAGCGATGGTAGCACCAGCAATGGCTGTGTCTGAAAAGGCAGAAGGGGTTAAATGGGACAAAGAAGTTGAAATCGTCATTATTGGTTCTGGTTTTGCGGGTTTAGCTGCCGCAATCGAAGCCACCAAACATGGTGCAACAGACGTCCATATATTTGAAAAAATGTCCTATTTTGGCGGTAACTCGGCAATTAACGGTGGGCTTTTCGCCGCACCAGGCACGCCGATGCAAAAGAAAGAAGGCGTTGAAGACTCAGTAGACAAAATGGTTAATGACCAATTATTGTCTGGCCGTGGCATTGCCGATGAAGGGTTATTACGCCATGTCGCATCTCATGCGGTTGAAGCGTTACAAATGACCTTAGATGCGGGTTCTGAATACCATCCTTACTTACAACAACTAGGCGGTCACTCGGTTGCACGTACTTACCAAACCTCAGTAAGTTGTGGTGCTGGTATTACTCAGCCATTGTACAAAGAGTGCAAACGTATTGGTGTAAACACCCACAATCGTTCAAAATTTGAAGGATTCCTCGTCGGTAATAAAGGCGAAGTTGTTGGTGTTAAAATGCGTCAAAACTATCACTTTGGCGAAGACCAGCCTGGTAAGGTTCTCAATATTCGCGCCAAACGTGGTGTGATTATGGCTACTGGTGGCTTTGCGCAAAACGTTGATTTACGTATGGCGCAAGATCCAACCTTAACTGCAGATGTGGGTTGTACCAACGCACCAGGTGCAACAGGCGAGGGAATGTTCGAAATGTTCCGTTTAGGGGCTATCCCTGTGCATTTAGCTCACATTCAATCTGGTCCTTGGGCTTCACCTGATGAAGGTGGCTTTGGTTATGTGTCTAACTATTCAATTTTCAATTTACCTCACTCAATTGCCGTTAGCCGGACAACCGGTAAGCGTTTCATGAATGAGATTGCCGATCGCAAAACACGTGCTGATGCTGAATTAAGTAACCGTGATGAAAAAGGCAATCCTGTACCACCACTGTTGATTTCAAGCTTTAAAGATTCTAAAGCACATCCAAATACCGAAAAAGTGATTAAGTACAATGTCGGCTGGAAGTTTGATTCAGTTGAAGAGTTGGCAACACACTTTGGTGTGCCTTTAGCGGGCTTAACAGCACAAATCGCTGAATACAATGGCTATGTAAAAACGGGTGAAGATAAGCAATTTGGTAAAGATATGACCTTGGCGAAAAATAAAATGATCGAAGCGCCATTTACTGTCGTTCGCTTGTGGCCAAAAGTGCATTACTGCCAAGGCGGTGTAAAAGTAAACACCAAAGCCGAAGTAACAGATAGTTTTACTGGTAAGTCTATTACTGGCCTTTATGCCGCTGGTGAAGTGTGTGGTGGTATTCATGGTGTTAGTCGTCTAGGGAGTTGTTCTATTCCAGAATGTATGGTGATGGGTATGACTGCAGCTAGAAGTCTCATGAAAGTTTAATTAGACCAGTGAACAAGAGGAATCATTAATGAAAAACTTTAATATTATACTTGGGCTGGTACTACTTGGATTAACCAGTTTATCAGTACAGTCAGCAGAGATCCGTGACTATCATAAAGAGGTTATCGGTAAAGACTGTAAAACCTGTCATGACAATGGCATCAAGCAGTTTCCATCTGATCAATCCTGTTTGCAGTGTCATGATGTTGATGACTTAGCAAAGAAAACCGCCCGAAGTGAAGAAGACAAGTGGCAGAACCCACACAATAACCTTCACTATGGCAAAGATGTACCTTGCCAAGAGTGTCATGGCGAACATACACCTAAAAAACCATTATGCAGTAACTGTCATACGTTTAAGTTTGATAAGCATAAAGGCTAAACTAATTTAAATTTATATTAGTTCAATAAGCCACATATTAAGTATTTAATGTGTGGCTTTTATGTTTTTATAATTAGTATTCTATTAATTTTTATATATTTAGCGTTTTATTAATTTAGACTTTTAATAATTAGGTTTTGTTTAACGAGTTTGTGTTGTTAATGACTTAAGTTAATGTGTGGCATTAACTTTGGTTTTGGTAAATATATTTGTTGTAAATAGGTTGAATGTAAGTTTTTGGAATTAATTCCATAGTTAATATCTTGCTGACGTTAATAATAAAGCAAGAGAGATGTGATGAAGTATAATACGCTATTAATCATGATGATGTTGTCTAGCTCAGCTATGGCAGGTGAGTTACCTAGCTTTTTAGATTCTAATGATATTAACAATGCAGAGTTTGCCTGTTTAGGAGAGGAACCTCAGTACGATAAAAATGATCAAAAATATGTCGATATTTTATGGAATGAAACCCTGCAATACTTACAATCTTACGCGGTAGCATTAACCAATAGTGAAAACGGCCCTTGCTTAAATTCAGATCAAGCAATGTACGATTCTACTGAAGGTGGTAAGAATATGTGCATTATGGATCGCACAGACATGAAGCTATTAGTTAAAAACATTTATCAAGTTATCAATAATCCAGACAAAGCTAAAAAGTGTTTTGGTGCACGCCAAGACGTCGATTGGATATACAGCCCTGGTGGCCAATTAGCCCAAAACTCCCCCGTAGCGAAATGGCTTAAACGCACAACATTTGAGACCTTTTTTGATACTAAAGTGACTAATAAAGAAGTCCGTAAACTTGGTAAACAGTTTACTAAAAACTTTACCAAAATGGTGACGGGTGATGAAGTGAAGATGCCCTCAGCGTTCCCAACAGATATTAGTGCCAATGCATTACCTAACTTATGGGCTGCTGCAGGTTGGTACCCAATGTATGCCGAAGAAAGTAAGCGTAATGATAAAAACTTCAACAACATACGTGGTGGTTATGCCTATGCCGAAATTTTTGGTCACTGGGGACTATTACGCATAGACGAAATTAACGGAGAAAAGGTTGGTGCAGAAGTCGGTATGACAGTGCAATCAGTTGACACTTTATACCCATATCATAACCATGCAATATCTGAAATTTATTACAATATGCGAGTGCCTGCGTGTGCGAATGAATTTAAGAGTTTTGCAGTGCGCGAAGATTCACCGTTAATTAACACTGTTAAAGAAGACGACAAAGTCAGACAAGTTCAGTTTGATGCAGGCCAACACAATGGGCAGACCATGTGGCTGTCAGGCAGTGCTGTTATCGATCCACTCATGTATTTTCATCAAAACACTATTCATGCCTTTGAAGTCGATGGCAGCTGTGAAGCTAAACCACAAGAGCGCGCAATCGTATCTGTTTGGGCAAGAAGCAATGCAAACGACAAGCGTAATGATTATGGCACCACATTGCTTTGTGAGTCAGCTAATAAACCCGGTACACCCGCTCATAAAGATGAAGTTATTCAATGTGACTTAACAAAAATTAAATGGTAACTGCCAAATTATTAATTATCGAATTAGGAATACAATAAAATGAAATTATTAAAGTTATCTTTATTATCTTCTTTAGTATCACTGAGTATGGTTTCTTGTTACTCAATAGCACAAGATGTTGAAGATGGAATTAACGTTTCCGGTACGTTAAGAGCTAATTATTCATATAAACAATATAGTGATAGTTCTAAAGATAAATCAGGTGATTTAACTTTTGAAATGGCGTCAGTTAAATTCAACGGCAAATTAGATGATTGGGGTTTATCTTCTGAATATCGATTTTATGATGGTTGGGAGGCATTAAGGTATGGCTATGCTTTTTATGATTACTCACCAGAGTGGCAAGTTCAAATTGGTATAAATCAAGTGCCATTTGGTAACCCGGGTTTTATTTCAAATAGTTTTTGGTTTGGCGTACCGTATTATTTAGGTTTTGAAGACGACTATGATGCAGGTATTAAAACTGTTTATTCAAATAATGGTTGGGGGACTGAGTTTGCATTTTATAAAGGCGCTGAATATGGTGCCAGTCGTAATGAACGATATTCAACAGACTTATATTCTGGTCAGGTCAACGGTACCGACTATTACAATGAAGAAACTAACCAATTAAACTTACGTCAAACCTATGCTATGGAGTATGAAGGCGGTAAAACCGTGGTCGGTGCTTCGGTCGAGGTGGGGCAAATTTATAATAGTAATACGGGTAATAATGGTGATAGATATGCCGTCGCCTTACATCTTGACAGTAGTTATAAAGGTTGGGCGTTGCAGTTACAGGCAATGCAATATGAGTACAATGCAGCAGATGCGTTAGACGATAACAAGCTTGCGGTATCGGCTTATAATTGGCAATACGAAATTGCGTCTAAAGCGCAAGCTTATAGCATAAACATTGCTAAAACGATCACTACCAGCTGGGGCAGTGCAAAAATCTATAATGACTTTGGCGTGGTAACCCCCGATGTTGACAATGAAGACTACGATAGCAGCTACCAAAATGTTACTGGGGTTGCGTTATCTTCCGGACCAACATACACCATGATTGATTTTATTATGGGTAAGAATATGTATGCCTCTACGCTTGATAATGGCCATGTTGGCCTACCTGAAATCGGCGACAGCTGGGATCATCGTATTAATATCAATTTTGGTTACTATTTTTAATTGCTAGTTGATTCGTTAGATAGTCACGTTTCACTTTTATCTCTTAAATGCCAATCCTTGGATTGGTATTTTTCTATTTCCACTAACACTAACCGCTGTCTTTTATTACATCATTAGCAAAAAATGGTTAATAAAACTGCTAATAAAACTCATCTTATGCCTTTCAGTAGCGTTAATTGATCCAGGTCTACATTCGGCCAAGCTCAACAGAGTAATATCGCGATCTTTAAAGTAGCAATCGCTGCTATTTCATTGACGTATTTTGGTTTGAATAGAGTTAACACTATGATGATAATAGAAATAATAATTGTGCTTGGGTCTATTTACCTTGGTGCAAGAATGGGCAGTATAGGGATAGGTTTTGCTGGCGGCGTAGGGGTATTAATTCTTACCGTCGGTTTAGGATTAACACCTGGTGCGATCCCTATCGACGTGATGCTGATTATTATGTCAGTGATCACCGCGATTGCTGCGATGCAAGAGGCAGGAGGAATGGAGTATTTGGTGTCAATAGCGGAGAAACTACTGCGTAAACACCCTAAGCACATCACATTTTTAGCGCCAATGGTAACGTATTTTATGACCTTATTTGCCGGAACGGGCCACACTGCATTCTCGACATTACCAGTTATAGCCGAAGTCGCCAAAGAGCAGGGCATACGACCATCTCGGCCTCTATCTATCGCAGTTGTCGCCTCGCAAGTTGCCATCACGGCCTCTCCTATTTCTGCCGCAGTGGTGTTTTTCTCGGGTATTTTAGAACCGTTCGGGGTGGATTATTTAGTGCTATTAGCCGTATGCATCCCTTCAACCTTTATTGCTTGTTTAATTGGTGCCGCTGTTGCCTCGATGCTCGGTAAACCGTTAGCGCAAGACCCCATTTATCAACAGCGTTTAGCCAGCGGACTCGTCAATATTCGGGGTGAAACCCAAGTCACTTTGCAACCTGGCGCTAGAAGGTCGGTGGCTATTTTTCTAGTCGCGATAGTGGCGGTAATGTCTTACGCCACAGCCATTTCTGACAAAGTGGGCTTAATTGTGAACCCAGTGCTGTCGCGCGATGTGGCGATTATGTTGTTTATGCTATCTGCCGCAGCGGCGATCACTTGGTTTTGCCGTTTAGATGCCAGCAAGATTTCTAATGCATCAACGTTTAAGTCGGGCATGTCAGCGTGTATTTGTGTGTTGGGCGTAGCTTGGTTGGGTGACACCTTTGTGTCTAATCATATTGACGAGATAAAAGCGGTTGCGGGAACCTTGCTTCAAAGTCAGCCATGGTTATTATCGGTGGCATTATTTTTTGCTTCTATGTTGCTCTATTCTCAAGGTGCGACCACTAAAGCGTTAATGCCAGCTGCATTGGCAATTGGGGTGAGTCCATTAACGGCAGTTGCTTCGTTTGCGGCGGTGAGTGCGTTATTTGTATTACCGACTTATCCGACGTTATTGGCGGCGGTAGAAATGGATGACACTGGCTCCACTCGTATTGGCAAGGCGGTGTTTAACCACCCATTTTTAATCCCAGGCGTAGTGACCATAGTATCGAGTGTGTTATTGGCCTTTTTGTTTGGCAGCTTGATTCTGTAACCTCACAGTATGCGGCTTGGTATAGTAGTGATGTTAGTTGATTTGATAGCCTTTATGCTCAACATTGGCTTTTATTAAATTAATTAATTGCAAGGTCGCATAGGTTTGAGTCTCTGGGTTGAGGTAAAGTGATTCGTTAAACATCGGCAGTGGCGGTAAGCCATGTTCAAGTGGATCTAAAATTTGCATTTTATCGTTTATTCTAAATTCGGCTACCGGTGCAATCACAAGATCATTTTCGACCGCCATCGATAACGCTTGTGGGGATGGTGTTGACAGTAATACCCTTATCGGACGCATAGATAATTGATGATTGGCGAATACTTGTGCTCGAATAGGGCAGTTTTCTGGGTATAAGCCCACGGGGATGGTTTTGTTTTTATGGGCGTTACCGTTAGCTGCTGCGGCCCAATGAAAGCGGCGCGTAAATAACAGTTCGCCGTTGACGGGGGCTTGCCAGTGAGTTGCGACTATCACGTCAAACTCGCCTTGATGGAGTCGTTTATATAAATTGCCACTTACATCGGTATCGATAACTAATTCAATATTGGTAAATTCACGAATAAACTCTAATAAGCAGCTGCTTAGGTAGCACTTGATAAAATCGGTTGGCACACCAAGGCGGATCACTTCGCGATTTTGACAATCTTTTAACTCATCAAGTGCCTGTAAGTTAAGTTGCATCATTTTATAGGCATAGCTCAGCAAGGTTTCACCTGACTCGGTCAAGGTGACGCCTTTGTTGTCCCTAATCAGCAAAGTTTGACCGACACTTTCTTCAAGCTTTTTAACTTGTAGGCTCAACGTTGATTGGGTTCGGCAAATTTTATCAGCCGCTTTTGACAAGTTGCCACATTCAGCAACAGCGATAAAACTTTCAAGTAAGTCAATTTTTAACATGGGCTATTGAGTAAGTTCATAGTGGTATAAGTATTACTCAATTTAGGCTATCCACAAAGCTTGCTATAGTGTAACTGTGAGGTGTTAATGGTTATTTAATTAAAATATCTTGGAGTAAGGAATGGGTAGCTGGGAGGATCGTGGGAACTACTTGATTGAAGTGTCACAACGTTGTTTAAAAGGCCATAAAACCTTTGATTTATGCCGCTCGCATCTAGTTCAAGCCAGCCAGATATCCAAGGGCACTATTTATAATCACTTTACCTCAGAGGCCGATTTAATTGTGGCCGTAGCCAGTGCAGATTATCGTCATTGGTTAATTCAAGCCGAACAAGATACACAGCAATATAGTGATCCCTATTTACGGTTTATTTTTCATCATTGCCAACGTTTGTACCGTATTTTATCAGAACAATCATTTGTTATTGCTAGAGTGATCCCCAACGAGTCAATACTAATACAAGCCAGCGATTATTATCGTGCCCGTTTTGAGCGAGTACTTAAACAATATCAACAATGGAATGCACAAACCCTGACAGAGATTGGTGAGGTTGGTGGCTTTAATCGTGGTGAGTTGCTTTGTGACTATTTACGCGGTGCTATGATCAACAGTGACGATGCACAAAAGCATCCCGACGATGCTGAAATGTACTACCAGTTTAGTTTTGCCATGACCCAGCTCATGGGCCATTCACACAAACGCATGCCCACGATTAATACATTCTTGCAGTGGCTAGCCGGTAAACCCGCATAAATAATTTATCTTCGCTCTTGAACTCTAAATGCCATGCACGGCATGGATCCCTTAACTTCAGTTAACGGCTTGCTCTGGAGCGCATTTGGCCAGCTTGGGACAATTATTAATCGCAGTCATTTAAGCGTTTTCTAAACTAAAATCGATAATGGCCCACCTACCTATCTACTCACACAATCGTGTTTTAGTACATCAGTAAAATATGGCGATGCTATGTTTACAACAGCATGAACCTGAGCTCCTAAATGCTAGAGAGTAGCAGATAAAAATCATGTCGCCTTGAGCCCACGCCAACACTGAATGTACTTTTTAAGTGTTTGTATTTATTGTTTTTATATTTTTTGACACGGTTGATATTTGTTGTTAGGTTAGTCGTGTTAGTTGATACCTTGTTATAAATAGCGTTATCACCAAGCTAACACTCATAGTATTTGGCAAACTAATTGAAAAGTTAGGACGCAAAGCTTCCGGTCTAAGGTGGTAAATTAATTTTTACGAAACTAAGATAGCGGAGTTGCCGCAGAGCTCAGGTTCTGCGTGAAACGAACAGCCGTTTTTTTAACGCTGTTGTTTGCCAAAATACCACTTTGATATTGATATCGAGGCCTATCACTTATTTTTAAGTAATAGGTAACCAATGGAGTGCATTTAAGTGGCAAATCTTCCTGTTTTACCTCATGTTTCTAAATTAAGCCTACTCGCAGCCTCACTCATGGCTGCAAATTCTTTCGTCAGTCTGTCTGTTGAAGCGCATGGTTATGTGCTATCGCCAGAGTCACGCTCATACGCTTGTAAAACTGGCAATAATGCAAGCTGTGGCGCCGTTCAGTGGGAGCCACAAAGTGTTGAAGGGCCTTCGGGATTCCCTGAATTAGGCCCTGAAGATGGTAAGTTAGCGAGCGCTGCAAATGGTGCCTTTTCTCCTCTAGATGTTCAGAGTCCGGTCCGTTGGTCTAAAACGGATATCAACGCCGGATGGCAGCAATTTACTTGGCAGTTTACCGCTAACCATGTCACCCGTAACTGGCGCTATTATATTACTCGCCAGGGGTGGGACCAAAACCAAGCCTTAAGCCGCGCGAGTTTCGATTTAGAGCCTTTTTGTGTGGTCGATGGTGGCATGGTTCAGCCACCTAAATTAGTTACTCATGACTGTTATGTGCCAGAGGGACTAAGTGGTTACCACGTTATTTTAGCCGTATGGCAAGTCGGTGACACCAGCAATAGTTTCTATAATGCTATTGATGTCAATTTGAGTTCAGGCCCGGGAATCCCTAACGAATGGCAAGATGTGGGTGACATTAATCCGTCACTGGATCTCAAGGCTGGTGACAAAGTGATGACCAGGGTATTTGATGCTAATGGCGAGCAGCTCTCTAAGCAAACCACGATTACAATTACCGATGCGACTCAAGGTGATAAACAGAATTGGCCTTTCCTTCTTGCCAGCACTATTAATGCGCAGCAATCACAACTCAAAGCAGGACAAAAGAATGCTGCTGGCAGTATCATGCCGGTTTACGGTAAAAATGATATTTTTACCCTAACTGACTCAGGTATTGAGCGTGTCGAAGTCGAGTTTGATTTAGCGCCTGCCCCAGGGAATCAACTCGATGTGACCTCGCTTGCTGATGCAATTCAAATCAACGATGGTGCGGCTCAAGTGAGTTTTGATGTGACAACCAATTCCGCTATGCAAGTGTCAGCTTATTTATTTAATCATGATGGCGTTGCATCTGGATTTGTGAGTCAAGCGGTTAATAATACCAATGCGAGTTTAGTGCTGGAGGTTGTAGCACCTAAAGTTGGCCATTATCACTTACAAGTTAAAGGTGAACCTCAGCAAGGGGATGTCATCCAGCAGAACTTTGATGTGTTTTTAAAGGATGAGCTACCAGTACCAGAAGCCGACTTCGTGTTTCCAGCTGAAGTGACGCGTTATGTTACCGGTACTAAGGTTTTGCAGCCTAAGACAGGTAAGGTTTATCAATGTAAACCTTTCCCATACGGCGGCTACTGTATGCAGTGGTCAGCTTCTGCTACCAGTTATGAGCCGGGCGTAGGAGCCTCTTGGGCGGTAGCATGGACTGAATTGTAAAATCGGAACATCATATTAAGAGATTCAAATAGGTTTAAAGCTCTTTTTTAGGTTTAAATAAAGATAAAAAAACCGTGAATATCGATTAAGGAGTTCACGGTTTTTTATTGATTATCAGTAGCTTATCTCATGGTAACAAATTCTTCAGCACCCGTTGGGTGTATTGCTACTACTGAGTCAAAATCTGCTTTAGTCGCGCCCATTTTCATGGCCACGCCAAAGCCTTGTAGTATTTCGTCCATACCAAAGCCGATACCGTGAATACCAACGACGACTTCATTATCACCTGCACACACTAGCTTCATTTTACAGGCTTGGCGATGTGCGGTTACTGCAGAGTACATTGAAGTAAATGTCGAGGTATAAACCTTAATATTGTCTTGGCCATATTTTTCAGCCGCTTCAGGCTCTGTTAAGCCCATAGTACCTATGGGTGGATGGCTAAAGACTACAGTAGGAATTAAGCTGTAATCCATTTTTGCATCGGGCATGTTACCGAATAAACGCTCTGACAATAAACGACCCGCTTTAACGGCAACAGGGGTTAATTCAACACCACCTGCCATAATGTCGCCAACACAATAAATCCCTTTTGCGGTAGTATTTTGTTGTTCATCAGTAATGACGTAGCCTTTTGCATCTAACTGCACGTCGGTATTTTCTAGACCGATATTACCCGTTGATGGTGAGCGGCCAATGGCCCAAATTAAGCAATCAACTGTTAAGCTTTCGCCATTTTCTAATTCTAAGGTGACACTGCCATCGACATTCTTACTGACCGACTTAGGTACACTATGGGTGTGCAGCGTTGGACCATCAGCGGCCATAGCATCGACTAATGCATCCGCTAGAATAGGATCGAAGTTGCGAAGTGGAGCATGCTTACGCACCAATAAATGTGTCTCGCTACCTAGGGCATGTAATACCCCGGCAACTTCAACCGCAATATAACCCGCACCTACCACAGCAACGCGTTTAGGTTGCTCGCGTAAAGCGAAGAAACCGTCTGAGTCGATACCGTATTCGGCGCCTGGAATATCAGGAATCGTCGGTGCACCACCAGTAGCAACCATAATATGGTCGGCTGTGTAATGCTCACCATTGACTTCAATGGTGTTGTTATTGACGAAGCGGCCATAGCCGTCTAATAAGGTCACGTTATTGTTGGCAAAACCACGGCCATAGGCATCATGAATGCGCCTAATATATGCTTCACGGCTATCAACTAGAGTGTTCCAATCGAATTTGTTGACGGTAACGTCAAAACCATAGTCTTTGGCGTAAAGGTTAAGTGCTTCGGCAATATGAGCGCCATACCACATGACTTTTTTGGGGACACAACCAAGGTTTACGCAAGTGCCGCCAACCTGATTTGCTTCAATAATTAATACTTTTGCGCCACGCATTGCTGCACGGTTTGCAGAGGCAATACCACCACTGCCTGCGCCAAGCGCGATATAGTCAAAATGTTGAGCCATGATGATCTCCACTACGGTTAATGCGTCCATTGTAGGGGGGATTGTGTTTGCAATCTAGTCGTTAGCTCAATGCTTTATGCTAAATGAGTCAGCGTTTATGTTGGCACTCCCCTCGGTCAACGTCATTGGGGCCAGTAGTTGCGCACTTAAGACAGGTCCATTCGCTTTTTCTAATATCAATTTCATCTTGATAATGACTAAATTGACTGTTTTGATTTTGTCTTTGTTGTTTGGTTAAGTGCTTTATACGGTTATTTAGCCAACGACAGCTAGGATCGTCCACAACATTGATGCCAGCTTGGCGTGATGAGGTATTGGTTTGTTGGTTGGCTTTAATAAGCCTTTGTAGGCTAGGTTTGAGGTAGATTTCATCGGCGCGATATTCTAATGCTGAGCGGGTGTCGCTGGGTAAGCTAATCGTATTACCTTGGCTATCACTGGCAGATTGTAGTGGTAAGTTTTTGGCGTTGTCATTAGTGAGTGATACGGCTTTATTCGTCGATGCTTGAGTTAACTCACTGAGTTCTCCAGCATATAATATTGGAGCACTTAATAAGGTTATCCATTGCACGACACATAAGGTGGCGAATTGCACTTGGCGGGTAAACATATGCGTTCCTTGCATAGCTTAATCTTGGTCATTAAGTGTAGTCGCAGATGATTAAATTGCGAGCCTAATGCTTCAAAACGTCCAGCCTATGTGCACGCCAGTATAGGTTGTATCTAGACTGCCTTGATGATTTTCGGTACGGGCTTGCAGCTTGATGTCCTCTAGAGCAATAGTGCGGCTAAGTTGTGCTGAGACCGTTAGGTTAGCTGTTAATTGGTACAGTGCTTCTAAACCAAATTGCACATGGTTAGCGCCATTGTGTTGTTCGCTGCTGTACTGAAAATCAACGCCATGTACTAAATAGGGGGTTAATGTGAGCCGCTCGTTAATATCCCATGGACTGTGTAAACTGAGCTCCACAAAGTAGCCCGCCGCTTCAGTGGCAAACGTGTAGTTAATGGTTGGTACCAGCCAGCGAATACCGTTATAGGTTAATGAACTGAAAAATTCATTGTCAGATGTGCGTTCAGCGCCATAACACTCTACGCGCTGATAACCCAGGGAGAGATCAACTTCATCATGAAGTTGGAGGGTGTATTCTAGACCTGCATTCCATTCAATATAGTGAACTTGAGTCGCGCGTCCAGCAATGGCAAAAGCGACTAAGTTATCTTGTGCAACACTGGCGACACCCCAAACAATCCCACCGTTGGCTAAGTTATTGCGTCCTTGGCTAATATAATGATCATTCCAGGCAACATCGAACGCCATTATTGGCTGGTCTTCCGCCATGGTAAGCGCGGATGTTAAGGGAAACGTTATTACAATAAAGAGAGCAACCCAAAAATAGCAGACACAATGCTTCTGACTTGGCAGGTAACAATCAAAGGGCATATTTATCTTGCTCATAGTTACAATGTTGCTAGAGAGATATTGATGCCGCGTATGTTAGCCTTTTTAAAAATTAATTAAATGATAATAAGTCTTATTTGAGACTTCTGTTCAATATTAGATATTTTGCTCAAGTAGCAAATTAAAGTGGGAGCTTGGTCATTCTATTCCCTTGATAAATCGGTTAAGCAGAAAGCATATGCTGTAATGGATCTGCGAGAGTACCCTCGAAAATGGGCAATGGAAATATCATCGGGTGTATTAGAAATGCTGGTTATATTTGTTAGGATAAATTGCTCCAATGCTTGAAAATGGCATTATTTAACCCAATATAAGCTAAATACTCACGCGAAATATTTCGAGGAATCTTTATGAGCAATCCATTGCTAAGTGGCGCAGAATTACCAGAATTTTCAAAAATCAAACCTGAACACATTCAGCCTGCTGTTGAGCAAGCGATTGCCAAATGTCGTGAAACCATTGATGAGCTATTAGCTAAAAATAGCTCATACACTTGGGATAATCTAATTGCACCCCTTGAAGAAATCGATGATCAATTAAGTAAAGCATGGTCACCTGTGTCGCACATGAACTCAGTGATCAGTAGTGATGAATTACGCGATGCACACGATGCTTGCTTGCCGCTTTTGTCTGATTACGGCACTTATGTTGGTCAACATCAGGGCTTGTACGAAGCGTACAAATCGATCCATCAATCTGCTGAATTTACTGCGTTAACCCAAGCGCAAAAAATGGTCATAGAGCAAAGCTTACTCGATTTTGAATTGTCTGGTATCGGCTTAGACGATAACCAAAAAGCACGTTATGGTGAGATTGTTAAACGTTTATCTGAGTTAACTAGTCACTTTTCGAATCAACTGTTAGATGCTACCGAAGCGTGGACCAAGTTGATTACTGACCAAGCCGATTTAGCCGGTTTACCGGAATCAGCGATTTCAGCTGCCAAAGCAATGGCGGATGCCAAAGAGCTAAAAGGTTGGTTATTCACACTTGATTTCCCGTCTTATTTACCTGTGATGACCTACAGCGAAAATCGTGAGTTACGTGAAGAATGTTACCGTGCATTTGTGACTCGTGCGTCTGATCAAGGCCCTAATGCTGGTGAGTTTGATAACACCAACAATATGAATGAAATCGTCGCACTGCGTCACGAGTTAGCTAATTTACTCGGCTTTGCTAGCTACGCTGATAAATCATTAGCCACTAAAATGGCAGAAAATCCAGCGCAAGTACTGGGCTTTTTAAATGAATTAGGCGAGCGTTCTAAAGATCAGGCAGCCACTGAATTAGCCGAGCTACGTGCGTTTGCTAAAGAGCATTATGACGTGAGCGAAATGGCATCATGGGACTTAAGTTTTTACGCTGAAAAACTGCAACAGCATAAATACCAAGTGTCACAAGAAATATTACGCCCGTACTTCCCTGAAGATAAAGTCTTGTCAGGTTTATTTTATACTGTAAACCGTTTATTTGGTTTAACCATTAGTGAGCAGAAAGGTGTCGACACTTGGCATAAAGACGTGCGTTTTTTTGATATTTTTGATGATCAAAAACACCACCGCGGTAGCTTCTATTTAGATTTATATGCTCGCAGCGGTAAGCGTGGCGGCGCATGGATGGATGATTGTCGCGGTCGCCGTATGACCTCTACGGGTTTGCAAAAACCGGTAGCGTATTTAACTTGTAACTTTAATGGCCCAGTGGATGGCAAACCGGCATTATTTACCCATGATGAAGTAACCACTTTGTTCCATGAGTTTGGCCACGGCATTCACCATATGCTCACCAAGGTAGATATTGGTGGCGTGTCTGGTATCAATGGTGTGCCTTGGGATGCAGTAGAGTTACCAAGCCAGTTTATGGAGAACTGGTGCTGGCAAGAAGAGGCGTTAGCGGAAATTTCTGGTCATTATGAAACTGGTGAACCATTACCAAAAGCCTTGCTGGATAAAATGCTAGCAGCTAAAAACTTCCAGTCTGGCATGATGATGGTGCGCCAACTTGAGTTTTCATTATTTGACTTTAGAATGCATCACGAATTTGACCCAGCAAAAGGTGTCGATATTCAAGGCATTTTAGACCAAGTACGCAGCCAGATTGCGGTATTAACCCCACCAAGCTTTAATCGTTTTCAGCATGGTTTTGCTCACATTTTTGCTGGTGGTTACGCGGCAGGTTACTATAGTTATAAATGGGCCGAAGTACTCTCCGCTGATGCTTTTTCGCGTTTTGAAGCCGAAGGTATTTTTAATGCTGACACTGGTAGAAGCTTTTTAAACAACATTCTTGAGATGGGCGGCAGTGAAGAGCCGATGGCGTTATTTAAACGCTTTATGGGCCGCGAACCAAACACTGATGCGTTATTGCGTCACAGTGGTATTGCGGTGTAATTGGATGGATTCAAACATAAGAGGTACTTAACTCGTGCCTCTTATTAACTGACTAATTAATTTGGCGACATCTTTTTAGTTTTAAACTGTGTATAACGATTGTTTTGGTTTTATTCACAGCATATTTAAGGTTGTAAATTTATCATTAAACTCCCATGGATCCAGAACATTGACAACCACACCCAACGCTATATTTTTCGAGTTAACTCCCGGAAAAATTGTTGATTTACAGATCGACCATCCCGTTAAATTGCGTCTTAAAGCAATGTTGGTCGGGTACGATCTAGGTCAATATATTATCCTCAAGCATCCAGCTCCTCAGAATATGAGTAACTACAGTGATGTGCTTGTGGAAGGTAATGTTGTGGTGGTTCGTTATTTATTGGAGGGCCAGCAAGGCGAGTGTTATGCATTTCGATCGACAATTAGAAATATCACTAAAATCCCTGAAAAATTTATCTTCTTAAGTTATCCCGCTAAAATAGAAAACCGTCAGCTTCGCACTCATCAACGTTTTGTGACTCATATACCTGCATCTATTGTCACAAGAGACGATGATGATGTAAAAAAAATATCCCAATTAAAAGGCATTATTTCGGATATTTCTGCCAAAGGCTGTGGTTTTGTATTCAAAACTGATAACTCGAAAGTTAAAGTTAATCCGAAAGATATTTTCATCATTATGCGTTCACCCAACGATACTGAAATAACCATTCCCGCGAAGGTGTGCAATAGTCGCTTTGAGAACGGAAAAGTTAACGTAGGTATTCAATTTGCAGAGGATGATGAACAAGTTAGGGCCATATTGAATCAGCTTTCTATTGAGTTATAAGCTAGAGTCTTGGGCATAATCATTTCGTTAACGTCAGTGTTGGAGCATAAGCGGCTCTTAAGCTGGTCCTTGTTATGGACTCACAATTAATCGCAACTTGCTTATTCTGGTTTTCGCTCTTGAAGCACTTCTTTAAAGGCGAACATAGCGTTTAATGCCGCAGGAAAACCAGCATATACTGACATTTGTAATAATACTTCTTTTACTTCCTCTTCGCTGCAACCGACATTTAAAGCCGCACTCAGATGAACCTTGAGCTGAGGTTTACAATTACCTAATGCGGTCAGTGCGGCAACAGTGGCTATTTCTCGCGACTTTACATCCAAACCGGGTCGGGTATATATATCGCCAAACGGATATTCAATGGTAAATCGAGCTAAGTCGGGGCAAATATCTTGTAGGCTTTCGATAACATTATGACCTGCTTCACCGTCAATTTTGGACAACTGTTCCAGACCTAAAGTGAATCTTGAATTTGACATTGATGTACTCCTATTGATAAGTAGAAGTCACACCGTACAAGTTAGAGTTAACTCTAAGTCAACTGACTTTATTAGCTTTATACAAATTAATTTTGTTTTCTAGCGCCAGTAAATGTTGTTGCTGGCGTTCAATGTGAGCTTGCAACTGGTCTTTGTGATGCTCAAGTAGTTGTTGGCGATCTAACACTGTACTTTGCCCTAATGCTCGCAATTGGGCGTATTCTTGAATTTTTACTAAAGGCATGCCAGTGTCTTTCAGGCGTTTGATAAACGTAATCCAGGCTAAGTCTTTAGCTGTGTAGACTCGATGGCCACTGCTGTTTCGCTGAATCTTGTTGAGTAAACCGACTTTTTCATAATATCGCAGCGTATAAGAAGATAATCCGGCTAACGTCGAAAATGCTTTCATGTTCATCATTTATTTTTTACCCTGAAAATGGCTACATTCAGCATTATTATTGACCTAAAGGCGGTTGCCATAATTCGACTTTATTACCTTCAGGATCGATCACCCACGCAAACTTGCCAAATTCAGACTCATCTATCTTATCGAGGACGTTACAGCCTTCAGTTTTTAGGGCTGCGACGACAGCTTTGAGGTCTTCAACTCGGTAATTGATCATAAATGGGGCTTGGCTTGGGGAAAATTGGTCGCTTTTCTCTGAACTCACCGCCCAGATAGTCGTTCCACCTACGGGCTTGTTATTTGAGTCGCTCCAAGAGAAAGTCGTGCCGCCCCATTCCTGAACATCAATGCCGAGATGACGCTTGTACCAAGCTTGTAATGCAGGTGCATCTTTTGCTTTAAAAAATATGCCGCCGATACCTGTGACTCGTTTCATGTGAACCTCCCATGTACCATGTTTAGAGATGTCTTTGTGTTACCTAGTGATGTATTTTACATTCCATTATTGGCTTACAGTATGATGTAGCTAAGGCGTCTATTAATCTTTTTAGCTCGTTGAGTTATGTTGTTTTTTTACTTTCGTTATGATCTCGGCATGCTCTGGTTTAATGGGCATGACTTTTACTAGGCTAACATTGCTACTGCCAGTGTTCCCCGTTGGTACGCCTTTTATTGCAGTGAATAAAACCGCCCCAATGATACGAATCATTTGACCTATGGCTTCATTCATATCACGCTGTTTTATTGCCCAACGCAGCATTAAATAGTGCACTTTTACATGCCAATAGGTTGATTCCTGCCCAAGCACGTGAGCATTCTCAAGGTAAACAAATGAATCTGCAACATTACCTAAATGGTCGGATTGATCTGCTTTAGATAACTGCTCTTGCACGTAAGGAGTGATATTTTTGGTATAACTATTCAATGTTACCTCTCCGATTTATTATCCTCAGTTGAATTTTCGTCGTTATTTTTTGAACTTCAGAGTACAACCAGTTAAAAAGTTGAGCAAAAAAATAATAAAGCGCTGTCATTAGGGCGGCATAAATACCGATATCAACGATACGGGGTAAGTCAGATAACCCGGTAAAATTATCTTCCAACGAATATGTCACAAAACTGACTACACTAATTGAGCAGATTAGCGTTAAGTACAGCGAGAGTGTGCTAGTGGTATTCCATTTACTCTTGAGCGTCCTTTATTTCATGTTGGCTAACTCTCAAGGGTAGCCGTGAGCAATATATTTTGAGGTTATTTATCCTGCTTTTTTCAGTCAGCAATGTAAAGTGTTGCATAGCGTAAACATACTCGTTGAGTTCAAATGTGAGATGTGCGGTGGTAGTCATTGGGGTGAGGGGGAGAGGTTATGGATGGCAAATAATAAGTCATACAAGGATTAACTCATAAGGCCTTATTTTCTATAATCTTCATGATTTCAAGCATAAAAAAAGAGGTGCTTAGCACCTCTTAATCTTGTTATTTCATCTTCATTCACTGCAGATAAGTTTGCTTATGAATGACGTATTAGTAACATATTATGCCAGTTTTAAATCGTACTGGTTGCGGTACATCACCATGTCTTCGATGGTGAGTACAGGCATGTTGTGCTTAAGGCCAAAGGCGATAATTTCTGGTGTTTTGGCCATGCTGCCATCTTCGTTGGCCAGTTCGCATAATACGCCAGCTGGCATTAAGCCTGCCATTTGCATTAAGTCGACGGTGCCTTCGGTATGACCACGACGAGACATTACTCCGCCAGCGCGAGCACGTAATGGGAATACGTGTCCAGGATGAGCCAAGTCTGATGCTTTGGCATCGCGGTTTGCCGCAGTTTTAATGGTGGTAACACGATCTTGAGCGGAAACGCCAGTGGTCACTCCATGCTTTGCTTCAATGGAGATGGTAAACGCAGTTTGGTTGGCGCTGTTGTTATTGATAACCATTGGCGGCAATTGTAACTTGTTGGCGTGTTCGTCGGTTAAGCATAAACACACAATCCCGCTGCATTCACGGATCATTAATGCCATTTGGGCTGTGGTTAAGTGCTCGACAGAATAAATAATGTCGCCTTCATTTTCGCGGTCTTCATCATCGAGTAGTAATACACCTCGGCCTTCTCTAAGCGCTGCTAATGCATTTTCTACACGGGTGATTGGTTCGCCAAATTCGGCAAGTAGTGATAACTGATTCATGGTTGTACTCCTAAAATGACCAGAATCAGGGCTTGTAAAGAGGGATCTAAATCCAAAACAAATTGCATCAATAGCCTAGGCTAATTGATGTATCTCTATTCTCTCTCATCCGGACTATAACCGTCGGCTCTGGACTGTTAGACATTACTCATGAGTAAATACCTAAGTCACCAGATCTGCTGACCTCGACGAATCGAGCGCTCGCGGGCTCACTTTTTCAAGTATACCGCCGGTGGGGAATTGCGCCCCGCCCTGAGAATTAAAAACAATATGTGTGTGTTAAACATCTAAGCTCAGACTGCTGGCTCAGCAAAACACGCAACTATGTTAATCAGTTAAGATTAAGATGAAAAGGGGTATCGGTCTCATTAATGTAATAAAGCATTACTAATGCTTATTTTACAGCGCAGCAATACCTAGGTTCAGTTATCTTAATCACTGGATGCAAATATCTATTGTTTACTGAGTTGAACGAGCTTGCTCACTGGTATGACCTTTGTTAGCCTGATGCGTTTATATCAGGAGTCACAGTTAATGAATTTGTATTTTCGTTTTATTTGGTTGTTTATATGGCGGATAGGGCATTGTAAACGCATCGGTTTTTTAGGTACTAGCCGGATTGATTATCGTGTGTTGCCTTTAGATTGTGACATCAATTTACACCTGACTAATTCCCGCTATCCAGCCTTTATGGATCTAGCCCGCACTTATTTGATAGCCGAAATGGGCTTGATGAAGGCATTTTTAAAAAACAGATGGTTACCCATTGTGAATGCTGCTGAGTTTACTTATATCCGCGATATTAAGCCATTTGAAAAATTTACCATAAACACCAAAATTGTCGGCTGGGATGAAAAGTATTTTTATATTGAGCATCGGATGCACACCGTGCGCGGCTTACATTGTATTGCTCATGTACGCGGTGTATTTATGTGTCGGGGTAAACAAGTGCCGATAGAAACCTTAATTGCGGCGGCCGGTTTCACTGGCGATGTGCCAGAGATGCCAGCGGAAGTGGTTAAGTGGAAACAGTTTTTACAGCTTAAAAAACAACGTAATATTTAATTATCACTATGTGAATAACATTCTAAAGTAAACTGGATGGTACAAGATTACGTACCAGTGATGAGTGTTTATATAATTGATATTGTAGTGAGGGTGAAGCGTGGCAAGGTTAGAAAAATTCAGCGATATTTGGGCTCGAGCCTGTGAGCGTAAAGGCGGACCTGCGGTAGTGAAGTCGATGTTACCGGATACTCTCGATATTGACGAAATCAGCCAATATACTGATGCTCAATTGCTGTCTGTGATGAGCAAGCGGGTGTTTCAAAGTGGATTTGTGTGGCGAGTGGTTGATAACAAATGGCCTGCCTATGAGAAAGCTTTTTTTGGTTTTGAGCCGATGAAGGTACTGATGCTTTCACCCGATCAAATTCAACAGCGTGCAACCGACCCTGAGCTTATTCGTCATCAAAAGAAAACACAGGCGATTGTTGATAATGCCTATATGATCCAACACATTAACCAAGAGCATGGAAGTTTTGCGGAGTTTATTGCTCATTGGCCAAGCGATGATATTACCGGTTTATGGCAAGTGCTTAAAAAGCGCGGCACTCGTTTAGGCGGTAATACTGGGCCCTATTTTTTACGGGCAATTGGTAAAGATACCTTTTTATTAAGCCAAGATGTTCAAGCCTATTTAACTGGCCATAACGTGGTTGATGCTGGCTTTACATCGCAAACTGCTTTACGCCAAACCCAAGCGGCTTTTAATCATTGGCAACAAGAGTCGGGCATGAGCTTGGCGCAAATTAGCCGGACGATTTCATTGGGCGTGGGCGATAATCGCGTTTAATTTTTCATGCTTTAAACGATGCGGTTAAACCTTATAACGACATAAAAACATGGCAGTAATATTGGCGGCAATCTGTTGTTTTTGTTCGTCGTTCAGTGGCTCTTCAACTTGAAAGATTAATGGCCAAAAACATTGGCCTTTTATCAAACTCTGCAATTCTGCTTGCGCTTGCTCGACATCTGTCACGCTTAATCGCTCATCTTGCGTGGCCGCTTTAATCCAACGTAAAATGGCATTCTCTTCTTTGATCACTTTTTGTAATTCTTGCTGCATTTCAGTGGTATAGAACAAATGACCAATTAACATACGCGACACTTCAATGTGTTCTTTTGATTGTAAGTAGTCCATATCGTCACGTACTAACTGCTGTAATTGTGCTTCTAAAGGTTGATGCGCGTCATACGCTACAGTGGGTTGAGATAATGCTTGCTCCCACAAATCAGTCATTAAAGTCATGACTAACGCTTCTTTAGTCGCAAAGTGATTATAGACTGTTCGTTTAGACACCCCAGCCACTTCGGCTAACTTATCCATACTGGTAGCCGTAACCCCTAATGATTTAAAGGTTGTTCTGGCGGCCTCTATAATCGCAGCACGTTTTAATTGGCTACGTGTTTGTTTTTCTGAGTTCATTGGTTTCATCTAAGCGATCTTATTGTAATATTTTACACTGAGCAGTTTACTTTTCAACAATGGATTATTAAACTACACTGTGTAGTTTACTTTTTGAAGCAATAGTTAAAAATAGTTGCAGATTTAAGGGTGATAAACACTATCATTATGTTCCTCAAACTTTTAATCAGACTGCTTTGAGCTATTGGTGGTGGCAGAGGATCATCTTAGTCAGCCACAAAGGGCATTGAAATTAAATCGCCTGATGGCATGTAAGGCTAATAGCACAAGATATTGTTTAACAGTGGCTATTTTAATGGCTTTTACAAATTGATGACTCTTTTTGGCTGTTTGACTCAGCATGTTTGCTATGGGCGCCTATAATAAATTACCACGCGATATCCAGATGTTGTCATTGCCATGCTCACAGACTCATATTGATGTTAACGCTAAGGTGATAAAGTCAGTAAAATAGCCAGTTTAATTTACCATTACATGATTGGTTTGAGTCTTTTGGGCGTATCAGTCAATTAACTAAATATAATATGAGCTTGCTGACTTTTAATGATGCTCAAATGGTTGGCTAATTATCAAGCTGGCGAGTAATGCTGGCTATAGTATGCTTGCAGCATAAAAGATTGATGGTTTAAATAAGCTTGTCATCAACAACCACTAGGTTAGTGTATTACTGGTGAACATTGGTGCGGTTGTTAACCCACAAATTGATCCTGCTGAGATGTTAATAAATAGTGTTAATAATGAAATAATTGATCGAGCTTGTTTTATTACTCACTCGAATAGCACAATTTGTTAACTTTTTAAGTATATATAACGTAAGCTTATTATTTATTTACAATTTATTCGCATCAGCTAAGTTGTTTGAATTTTATACCTATGCGATAAAGTACACAGAAAATTTTAAAGTTTAATATTAGCTATTTTCAAATCGGCTACTCAAGATCGAGTGGCGCATATTGAAAATAAATTGGAGTAGGAGCACTCATGCACAAAGCATTGAAAGTCGCCGCAGTTATTTCTGCTGCATTATGGATTACCGCTTGTGGTAAAGGGGATGAAAATGCCCAGTCACAACAACCGCGACCACCTACACCTGTTGGCGTGATGACCGTTGAAGCGATTTCGCAAGCGATTCAAGTTGAGCTACCTGGCCGCAGTCGTGCGTATTTAGAAGCCGAAGTACGACCGCAAGTCACAGGTATTATCACTAAACGTGCCTTTACTGAAGGGACTGAAGTTAAGCAAGGTCAATCACTGTATCAAATTGACGCCGCAACCTATAAAGCAGCACTGGTAAGTGCGCAAGCCGATCTTGCGAGTGCCAATGCTGGTTTAGCTTCCGCTAAAGCCAAAGCCGCGCGTTATGACAAGTTAGTTAAAACCAATGCGATCAGTAAGCAAGATTTTGACGAGACTGAAGCTGCATATAAAGAAGCACAAGCTGCGGTTGTGGTTGCTAAAGCCGCGATTAATACTGCGACAATTAACACTGAATATACTGAAGTTAAAGCACCGATTTCTGGTCGTATTGGCAAATCATCAGTGACTGCCGGCGCCTTGGTGACGGCAAACCAAAGCAATACGTTAGCGACAATTCAACAGCTTGATCCCATTAATATCGACATAGTGCAGTCAAGTGCGCAGCTGTTACGTTTAAAAGCTAACTTACGTTCTGGGCAGTTACTGGAAAGTGAAAATGCTAAAGTAACCTTAATCCTTGAAGATGGTAGCACCTACGAACAACAAGGCATTCTTCAATTTGCTGAAGTTAACGTTGATGAAACGACTGGCTCAGTAACCCTTCGCGCTGAGTTTCCTAACCCAGACGGAATACTGTTACCGGGTATGTATGTTCGTGCATTGCTCAATGCTGGCCAAGATCCACAAGCGATTTTAGTGCCACAACGTGCCATTACACGTAACTCTAAAGGTGAAGCTGTCGCAATGATAGTTAATCAAGACAGTAATGTTGAAATGCGCGTGGTAAAAACAGCTGAAGTGATTGGTAATCAATGGCGCATCGTTGATGGTTTGTCTGTTGGCGATAAATTAATTGTCGAAGGATTACAAAAAATTCGTCCTGGTGCACCTGTTTCAGCTCAGGCGTTAACGGCTGACCAACCACAAAAATAGGGAATCATTATGGCTCGCTTTTTTATTGATCGCCCTATTTTTGCTTGGGTGATTGCATTATTAATTATGCTCGCGGGTGTGTTAGCCATTAAAGGCTTGCCCATTGCACAGTATCCGAGTATTGCACCGCCAACAGTGGTGATCAGTGCTTTCTATCCAGGTGCTTCGGCTAAAACCATGGAAGACACGGTTACTCAGGTGATTGAGCAGCGCATGACCGGGCTGGATCACTTACGTTATATCTCATCGACCAGTGACAGTTTTGGTAATGCGAAGATTACCCTGACGTTTAATGCTGAGGCCGATCCTGATATTGCTCAAGTACAAGTTCAGAATAAGCTGCAAGCGGCTACTCCGTTATTACCCACTGAAGTTCAGCAACAAGGTGTACAAGTTAACAAGTCCAGCTCGGGCTTTTTAATGGTGCTTGGCTTTGTGTCTGCTGATGGTTCAATGGGGAAAAGCGATATTGCCGATTATGTTGCTGCCAACGTACAAGACCCAATGAGCCGTGTACCTGGTGTGGGTGAACTGACACTTTTTGGTGCGCAGTACGCAATGCGTATTTGGTTAGACCCGCTTAAGTTAACCCAATACAAACTAACCAGTATTGATGTCATTGCTGCAATACGTGAGCAAAATGCTCAGATATCAGCGGGTCAATTAGGTGGTGCGCCTTCGGTTGCGGGTCAAGAGCTTAACGCGACGGTATCAGCACAAAGCCGCTTACAAACACCAGAGCAGTTTAAGAAAATTATTGTTAAATCTGATTCGTCGGGCGCCAACGTTTTTCTAGCCGATGTTGCCAGAGTGGAATTAGGCGCAGAAAGCTACGCGGTAGACTCATATTATAATGGTAAACCCGCATCTGGTTTAGCGTTTAAATTAGCCACCGGTGCGAATGCGTTAGACACTGCAGAGGGTATTAAAGCCAAAGTTAATGAGATGAAAGAGTTTTTCCCTCAAGGGCTTGAGGTGGTTTATCCCTATGATACAACGCCGTTCGTTGAGCAATCAATCGAAGGTGTGGTGCATACATTGATAGAAGCCATAGTGTTGGTGTTCTTGATCATGTACCTGTTTTTACAAAATTTTAGAGCAACACTTATTCCAACAATCGCTGTACCTGTGGTGTTATTAGGAACATTTGCTGTGTTATCTGCAGCCGGTTTTACCATTAATACCTTAACCATGTTTGCTATGGTATTGGCGATTGGTTTACTAGTAGATGATGCGATTGTTGTGGTTGAAAACGTTGAACGCGTAATGTCTGAAGAAGGCTTAAGTCCGCTTGAGGCAACCCGAAAATCAATGGATCAAATTACCAGTGCCTTAGTCGGTATCGGTTTGACCTTGTCGGCGGTGTTCGTTCCAATGGCATTTATGTCTGGCTCTACCGGGGTCATTTATCGTCAGTTCTCTATTACTATTGTTTCAGCGATGGCTTTATCGGTGTTTGTCGCCATCGTGTTAACGCCGGCATTATGTGCCACCATGTTAAAACCGATCGAAAAAGGTCATTCCTACGCAGATACTGGGTTCTTTGGCTGGTTTAACCGTAAGTTTGATGCAATGACATCGCGTTATGAATCAAGTGTCGGCAGTATTCTTAAGCGTTCTTTTAGAGTTATGCTGATTTATGTTGGTTTAGTTATTGCTGTGGGTTGGATTTTCTTACGTATGCCAACGGCATTCTTACCCGATGAAGACCAAGGTATCTTGTTTACACAAGCGATTTTGCCAACTAACTCCACCCAAGAAAGCACGGTTAAGGTATTAAAAGACGTTTCTAATTATTATCTTACTGAAGAAAAAGACATTGTGAGATCAGTCTTTACTGTTTCAGGTTTCAGTTTTGCTGGTTCTGGGCAAAATATGGGACTTGCGTTTGTGGGTTTAAAAGATTGGTCTGAACGTGAAGCACCGGGTGAAGATGTTAAATCATTGGCAGGACGAGCCATGGGTCACTTTGCGCAAATTAAAGAGGCGTTAGTGTTTGCCTTTGTGCCGCCATCAGTGATTGAGCTTGGTACTGCAAATGGTTTTGATGTCTACCTGAAAGACCTAAATGGTCAAGGACACGCCAAGTTAATTGAAGCGCGTAATCAATTATTAGGCATGGCTTCACAAAACTCGAATCTTGTTGGGGTGCGTCCAAATGGTCAGGAAGATGCGCCGATATACAAAATTAATATTGATCACGCTAAATTGCGTGCTTTAGATATTGATATTAATAGCGTCAACAGCGTGCTGGGTACCGCATGGGGCGGGTCATATGTGAATGACTTTATTGACCGTGGCCGAGTTAAAAAGGTTTATGTTCAGGGGGACGCTAAATATCGTATGCAACCCGGTGATTTAGACTCTTGGTATGTACGTAACAATAATGGTGAAATGGTACCGTTTTCGGCATTTGCATCGGGTACTTGGGAATTTGGCTCACCACAATTACAGCGCTTTAACGGTGTCCCCGCAGTCAATATTCAAGGCTCAACAGCACCGGGTTATAGTACTGGTGACGCGATGGATGCATTAGAGGAGATGGCCAAGCAGCTTCCTCCAGGGTACGGCTTAGAGTGGAATGGTTTGTCGTACGAAGAACGTTTGTCGGGTAATCAAGCACCTAGTTTGTATGCTTTATCTATCCTAATTGTGTTCTTAGTATTGGCTGCACTGTATGAAAGCTGGTCAGTGCCTTTATCGGTGATTTTAGTGGTACCACTGGGGATTATTGGGGCGCTATTGGCAATGAATGGTCGCGGTTTACCTAACGACGTATTCTTCCAAGTCGGTCTGTTAACCACGGTGGGCCTGGCGACTAAAAACGCCATTCTAATTGTCGAGTTTGCCAAGGAATATTACGAAAAAGGATCTGGGCTAATTGAGGCAACATTACATGCGGTACGTGTGCGTTTACGCCCAATTCTAATGACTTCATTAGCATTTGGTTTAGGTGTTGTGCCATTAGCGATTAGTTCTGGAGTTGGCTCTGGTAGTCAAAATGCCATCGGTACTGCGGTATTGGGCGGTATGATGACCTCCACCTTCTTAGGTATCTTCTTTGTGCCGTTATTCTTTGTGGTGGTTGAGCGCATTTTTAGTAAGCGTGAAAAACCAACGGAAGAGGAAGATGAAAAAGTCGATAACGATAGAAAAAATATTTAATTTTTTACATTATTGATTGTAAAAAGCCCAGTTTAGCTGGGCTTTTTTATGACTATTGTTTTTGAAAAGATGCAGAGAGTGAAAACTGACTCAAAAGGTATTAAGTCGGCATTATTAAACGGTTTTTTGGTTTATATTCAATAGAAAACTGAAAATGTGTTTAAAAAACACTCTGGTTAAAATTGTATTAGGTATTTGATAAAGTTAGCTATTTAATTGTAAATGGTACGGTTTTAGGTCACATATGTGCAGATTTGTTGTGTTATAGTCAAAATGTTAATTAAAACAGCTTATTAACATCTATTCGTGCTTTACTGATACTTTAATGGTTATTTTTTAGCTAAGCTATCATCGATAAAGATGAACTTTTGATTAAATTATGATTATGATAGTGAATAACAATAATAAAGGATGTCACCATGCAGGCGCTATTTATTAGCCTCACTTTAGCCGCTATTCTGGCTTATCTTTGGTATGCCAGTTTACTTAAAAAGCGCACTTCAGCCATTGAAGCGCTGAAAGTGATCGACGCAAAAATTGATAAAAGATTAATGTTGTTCACTGAACTGTGCCAGGAAAAAAAGTCGTATCAACACCCCCTAACTGATGATCAACAAGCTCAATTGTTGCAACTTAAACAAATGCAGCCCCAACATGATTGGGAACAACCCATAGAAGAATCAAACGTAGCGGGCGGCTCCTTGTCGGTATCTATTGCTGCGTGGCAACAGATTGATCAAGGTTTAGAGGCGTTATTATCAACGGTAAATAAAGACAAACTGTGTGCTGACCAGCTTGCCGAGTATTTACAGTTAGAACTCGATTTTGTCCATGCAGAGGATTTTTACCGCAAAGCCGTCGACGAGTTAAACAGCGGTGTTAAAATTTTTCCTGGATCTGCTGTGGCTAAATTTGCGCGTATCGCGCCGATGCCAATATTCGATCAAGTGCAGGACTAACCCAATGATATGGGGTAATCGACAGACGCTATTGGGTATCATGGGATTGTTGGCTTGCGCTGGTTTACACATGCAGGTGCAAGCCAAACAAGTGATTTATCCCGCCGTAGAAGAAGTTGACAAGCCACAACTCAAAGCTAAGTACTTGCCTGAACAAGCTGCAGTTAAAAAACAGTTATCGTTACAACCTACACCCGTTGCAGAAAACACCGCTCCGGCATCAGAAATGGATAAGATGACGAGTCGAAGCAAGGTTGATTCAATCAAAGATCCATTGTCATTAACAGCAGGCTATGTCGATGAAAAACCGCAGCCGCGCACCTTAACGAATGACTACCCGTTAAAGCCGTCGGCCAGTGTACCGAGTAAGCAGCGCATTAAGGCGAGTTATTCCGACAATGGTATCGTGAGTGATTTAGGCGTTGAAAAACGTAAAGTTTACCAATATAAGCAAACTAATGGCGTGATGGTATTTAGCGATGTACAACCGCAGGGTGATGACTACCAAGTGCTGTTGTATGAATGTTTTGCATGTCGTGTCGACTCGGTTATCGATTGGTATAAAATTCCATTATTTACTTCACCTTTTGCTGCCGATGTTGCTTTAGCAGCGCGCCAATATCAGCTGGATCCTGCACTTATTAGGGCCGTTATTCATGCTGAGTCGGCTTTCAAAATGGGTGCACTATCAAAAGCGGGTGCCAAAGGCTTGATGCAGTTAATGCCAGCGACCGCTAGCGATATGGGCGTTGATGATCCTTTTAATGCTCAGCAAAATATTCGCGGTGGCAGTCGTTATCTTGCACAGTTACTCAGCCAATTCAACGGCGACATTGACCTTGCGTGTGCAGCATACAATGCTGGCCCGACTACTGTGATGCAATACCGCGGCATACCGCCCTATCCTGAAACACAAGCTTATGTAAAGCGTGTAAAAATATTATTAAAACGCTATCAAAAGGCATTAGCCAGTTAATTTAAGGTAATTATTAATGAATCATTTACTTGATAAACTTCACTCCAAGCGTATCCCGTTCCGTCGCACTCAGGGCTATGGCCTTGCTAGTATGGCCGGATTACTGATATTGGGCGCTGTAGCTGTCCCCGCCGTTGCTGCCGATAAATCATCAGCTGCGCCATCGCAAGAAGATGTGCGTTTATACGACATCGCTACTGCACCACAAGCCCAGCGGATTGAGCAAGATATTCGCACTTTAGTCGGTTTCGGAACCCGCCATACCTTGTCTGATACTCAATCTGATACCCAGGGTATTGGTGCTGCAAGACGTTGGATTGAAGCTGAATTTAATCGTATATCTAAAGAGTGTGGCGGCTGTTTAGAAGTGGTGACTGTGGCTGATACCGTTCAAGGTAAACGAATTGCGAACCCAACCGAAGTGGTTAATGTTATTGCTATTCAACGTGGTCAAACAGATCCTAAGCGCGTAGTGATGATGAGCGGTGATATTGATTCACGTGTCAGTGATGTATTAGATGCCAGCTCAATTTCTCCTGGCGCTAATGACAATGCGTCGGGGGTTGCGGGAGCGCTAGAAGCTGCTCGTGTATTATCAAAATATCAATTTAACGGCACTATCGTTTATGCTGCGTTGTCGGGCGAAGAGCAAGGCCTGTATGGCGGTAATATTTTAGCTGACTATGCTAAAGCGCAAAATTGGCAGGTTCAAGCAGTATTAAATAATGACATGATTGGCAATATATCAGGCATTAATGGCGTGGTGAATAACAGTAGTGTGCGGGTCTTTTCTGAAGGTGTACGTATTGCCGAAACCGCAGATGAAGCCAAAGAACGCTATTTTAGTGGCGGCGAAAATGATTCTGCTTCACGTAATTTAGCCCGTAAAATTAAATCGTTAGCAGACCAGTACATGACTAATTTAGAGGTGATGTTAGTGTATCGCCTCGACCGTTTTGGTCGTGGTGGACATCATTTACCGTTTAATCAGGCTGGCTTGCCTGCCGTAAGGATTATGGAAACCAACGAGAACTATAACCGTCAGCATCAAGATATTCGCGTTGAAGATGGCATTGCGTATGGTGATGTGATTGAAGGTGTCGATTTTGACTTTACAGCCAAATTGACTGCACTTAATGCACTGAGCTTAGCGTCTCAAGCGTGGGCACCAGCACCGCCAACCAAGGTTACCATTGCAGGGCAAGTATCACCGAGTACCACCTTAAGTTGGGCAAAAAGTGATGATAAAACTGTTGTTGGATATCGCGTCTATTGGCGTTTAACCACAGTGCCACAATGGACTCAAAGTCGCTATGTCGGCAAGGTTAATCAGTTCACGTTGGATAATATGGTTATCGATAATTACTTATATGGCGTGGCCAGCGTTGCCGCGAATGGCAATGTCAGCCCAGTGGTTTTTCCGGGTGCAGCAGGTGCATTCTTTAAATAACGCTCAGTAACAGCTTTGAAGATAACCAACAAAAATGCCCAAACCGTTGCTGCGGTTTGGGCATTTTCTATTATCTACTATCAGTAATCAGTAATCAGTAATCAGTAATCACATTGCACTGCAACATAAAGCCTGCAGAGGCTAAATTATTCACCGACTTCCCACTTCACAGTCGTATGGCCATCGGCATGACCTAGATTTAATAACGGCGTTAAATAATCTTAGCCACTAAATCATTAATCATTTACACGCCACAGCAACATAAAGCCTGCAGAGGCTAAATTATTCGCCGACTTCCCATTTCACAGTCGTATGGCCATCGGCATGACCTAATAATGGGGTTAAATAATCTAATGCTTCTTTAGCTAATACATCTAATTGCCAAGGTGGGTTAATGACCCATAAGCCAGCAGCTGTCATGCCAAACTCGTCACTGTCAGCGCTAACGGCTTGCTCAATACGCAACTGTTTTTTAATTCCGCTGTTTTTTAGCAAGGTTAACATAGCTTCTGTTTGCTCACGTTTTACCACTGGATACCATAAAACAAATGTTCCAGTCGCAAAACGTTTATGAGCTTTAATAATGGTTTCAGCCACATCCTGATAGTCAGTTTTCATTTCATAGCTGGGATCAATTAATATGACTCCACGGCGCTCTAATGGAGGAACCGCGGCAATTAATCCTTTTAAACCATCGCCTCGAATGACTTTTACTTGCTTGTCGTCAATGAAATAATTTTCCAGTAACTCGTGGTCAGTAACATGCAGTTCGTGCAATACCATACGATCTTGTGGACGCAGTTCGACATCGACAATCGCAGGTGAACCAGGGTAAACCGTTAATTCACCATCAAATTCAGCGTTAAAGTGCTTTACTGTCTCAACGTAATCAGCCAATGCAGTAGGTAAATTTGCGTGGTCCCATAATTTAGCCACGCCGTCTAAATACTCGCCCGTTTTCTGAGCAAATTCATCGGTCAATGAGTAGGCGCCGGCACCTGCATGAGTATCGATATACACATAAGGTTTATCTTTTTTCTGCATCGCTTTTAATACTTGAATAAGCATTGAGTGCTTAAGCACATCGGCATAATTGCCTGCATGATAACCGTGGCGATAACTGAGCATGGGCATTTCCATTTACTAAATGAGACAGCAAAAACTGTGTAATAACGACATTATAAGTTTTCTAGCGCGCGAGGTATAGGTGTTCACTGGTGATGGCTTTTGGCATAATGGCGTAGTTTCTTATATTGGCATGGTAATCATCTTGTTGCAGACACCTATCTTCTTTAATCAGCAGTATCCTTCATTAGTCGATATTGCCCAGCGCTGGCAGCTTGTGTGGGACCAGCATGCTGCTTTTGAATTGCGCTTTGAGCAAAACTGCCTAAGTTTGCATAAACGAGATGAGCCTAAACTAGACGGCATTAGTGTTGATTTTGTTTCTGGTGCGGTTGCTCATCGGCGTAAGTTTGGTGGCGGGCGAGGTCAATCTATCGCCAAAGCGGTTGGATTAAAACAAGGCTTAACGCCAACGGTTGTGGATGGAACTGCCGGCTTAGGCCGTGATGCATTTGTATTGGCCAGCCTAGGTTGTAAAGTCATTATGGTTGAACGAAACCCCGTGGTTGCCGCGCTACTCGAAGACGGTTTACGCCGCGCGTATGATGATGCTGAAATTGGCCAATGGATGCATGAGCGTATGAGCTTGTTCCATGGTTCTAGCCTCAATGCATTAGCCGATGCGGTGAAAACGAGCACTAACGTCAGCGAGATTGATGTGGTTTACCTTGATCCCATGTACCCACACCGTGAAAAGTCAGCGCTGGTAAAAAAAGAAATGCGAGTATTCCAAACCTTAGTTGGGGCTGATCTTGATGCCGATGGATTACTGGCACCTGCTATCGCATTAGCCACCAAGCGTGTTGTTGTAAAACGCCCTGATTACGCTGAGGATTTAGACGGTGTAAAGCCACATTCTGTGATTGAAACTAAAAAAAATCGCTTCGATTTATACATCAAATCCGCGATGAAATAGCATCAAGTCGAGCATCGAATATTAGTGTTTTAGGTTATTACTATTGGCTTTAGATTACGAATCTTGATTTTGTTGAGTCTTTGAGGAAAGCTAACTGGCTTTTACCTCAAAAGACTCATTCAAATGTCGTTGGAACTCGGCAGGATATTCTTGCTTAGCAATATGCCTGCACTAGCCTAATAAAACATGGTTACAAAATAAAGGTGGCGACTTTGTTACTCAAATCTGTCGCACGGTCTTTGAGCATTGTCGCTTGGTCTAAATGAGTCATCGCCGATGAGGTGATCTCATCGGTGACATCTTTTATCGCAACAGTATTCTTAGTTATTTCGTTCGTCACCTGTGTTTGCTCTTCTGCTGCTATGGCTATTTGACCCGCCATATCAGAAATCATATTGACCGCTTCAGTGATTTCTTCCAGAGCGTTTGCCGCAGCGTTAACATCATCAACACTGTTATTGGCTAATGTTTTACTACTGTCCATCAAGCAAACTGCTTGTTTGGTTGTGCTTTGTAAGGTTTCGATAGTGGTATAAATCTCTGCCGTTGAGTCTTGAGTCCGACGAGATAATACTCGTACTTCATCAGCCACTACGGCAAAACCACGACCTTGTTCACCCGCACGAGCAGCCTCAATGGCTGCATTTAATGCCAATAAGTTAGTTTGCTCAGCAATCCCTTGAATTGTTGTCAAAATGCTAGAGATGGCTTGTGCATGTAGGCTTAATTTACCAATGACGGTAGTGGTTTCATCTATTTCTGATGCCAACGAATTAATGGTCGTGCGAGTTTTATCAACTAAACCTTTACCTTGAATACTGCTTTGGGTTGACTGTTGTGCCGCCGCAGCAGTACTTTCAGCATTGGCTGCAATTTCATGGGTTGCGCATGACATTTCCGTCACTGCAGTCGCAACCATTGCGACTTCTTGCTGTTGGCGTTGTAGCTCATCAACACTTGTTTGATTTGTACGTAAACTCTGCTCTGCATCTAAATGCAGTTCGTGCGCCAGATGACGAATATGGCTGATCAGCTGATGTTGACTACTCACAAAGCGGTTAAAGTTATCGGCTAGCACCCCGACTTCATCCTGACTGTCGACAGTGATGCGTTGGGTTAAATCACCATTGCCGTCAGCGATGCGGGATAATGCTTGTGATACACGGCTTAATGGTGCAAGTAACAGGCTTAATAACCATGAAATTGATAACACACTGATAATCAGTACTAATACAGCCAATCCTAGTTGGGTAAACATTAAACTGGCAAGTGGTGCTTCTAGGGTTTGTTGGTCGAGTACAAAAACCAGTTGCCAATCAGTATTCGGTATCTCTTCGCTCCAGAGTAATTTATCTCTGCCTTCAGTATCAAAATAGACAGGTACTAATTTGCCTGTTTGACGACTTGATTGGATCAATTGACTGCTTAACTTATTATCAATAGACGTAATTTTGCCCATCAATTTATTTGCGTCTTTATAAGCAATCACAGTGCCGTCTTTATGCATCATGATGGCATAACCATTGGCTGGCAGGGACATGCTGTTGACGCTATCGACTAAGCTAGCAATTGAAACATCGCCAGCAACTACGCCATTGTTGGTCGGTTTAGCGATAGTGACGACCAATACATTAAAGGCGACATCTACGTAAGGTTTGGTAATAATTGTTTTACGTGCTTGTTGTGATTGATGGTACCAAGGACGCGATCTAGGATCATAGCCGGTACGATCAATACTCGGGTCTGAATCAATCATTATGCCATTATTATTACCGAAATAGGTTAGCTGAAAATCGCCGGAGATTTTTGCTTGTTGCAAAGCATTAAGCGTATCACCTTCGACCTTAGTGGCAACTGAGCTGATGATCCGTTTACGATCAGCCAACCATCCTTCAATTAGTTTTGCCTGTTGTTTACCAGATTCACTTACCTGATTAACACTACTTTGCAGTAACGAGCTTTTTTGGGTTGAATAGCTGTGCCACGATAATAGTCCAATGACAACCGCAAGGGCGAGGACAACCGATAGTAATATCTTTTGCTTTAGTGAATATGACTTCATATGGGATGTTAATACTGTTTATTTAAATTGAGATACGAAAATAAATACAGCTTTGTGGTTGCTGAATTTAGAATATGAATTGAGATAAGGGAGAGTCATCTCAATCTTGCTTTTATTTTCGCACACATAATAAAGCAACAAAATTAAAATCAATGTATAACAATATTAATGTCGCTTTTGTCATGTTTATAAAATATTCACTGATTCTGAATGTTAATTTTTAATTTAAAATTCTATTAATGTAAATATAAAAAAGACATATAAATCCAACTTGTATTTTTTTTGTTTAAAGTATTCACATCTAGTGTATTTATACTAAAAAGGCTTTAAATCTGTTTATCAGGATAGATTGATATTTATCCATTACTGTAGCTTGCGGTCATAAGCATACTGTTACATATTGCTATTAATCGCTAAGTTTAGCAAAAGCTACTAATTGCTGAACACAGCACAGTCTCTACCTTGTCCCTTTGCGAGATAAAGTGCCTCGTCTGCGCGTTGAAGCCAAGTATCAGCCGTTGTACCCGGTACCCATGGGGCAACGCCAAATGACACGGTTATTTCTTTGCCATCTGGTGTTTTCAACTCTTGCTTAATCGCCGTTTTAAGATTATCAATAAACACATGTTGATCACTCATATTGGGAATTAATAATACAAACTCTTCGCCCCCGAACCGATAAAGTCGATCGTATTTACCAATATGTGAGGTGGTGATAGTTACAAAATCTTTTAGTACTTGGTCTCCAACAGCATGGCCGAACTTGTCATTGACTGTTTTAAAGTAATCTAAATCTAGAATAGCCAATAATTGCTCAATACCATTATTTTCTGCATTAGATAAAGCCGCTTTTATATCTGAGCTCATGGCGCGGCGATTAAATGCGCCAGTGAGTTCATCAATAGTGTTGAGCTTTTTTAGTAAGAGAAACTGCTTCACGCCATGACTGGCATGAATAAATGCACTCATTGATAACATCAAGATTGTTATAACAAAGGAGTTTAATGAAATTGTATTAAAAATATCAGACATGGCCACCATAGCAACGCCAGCGACGAAATTAATACATAAGGCCTCAAGCGGTCTGACCAGAATAAAAGTACTTGCGAAGACAGGATAAACCCACAAAAAACTGTCGATTCCATTCGCTATCACTATGGCTACAACACCGGTATTAATAAATACCGCTGCTATTGCGCTTACTATGCGGATTTTTTTAGAGAAATATGCATAAGCGACCAATGCGACTATGCCTAGTATGAGCGTTATATCAATACCAGCAGCAATAAAGTTACCATCGAGGTAACGTATTACTACAAATGGAAAAACACCCATTATAGCCACAGTACCCAGTAGCAAAAATAATGACAGTTGATATTTTTGCTGTAGTTGATTGATCATAATGCTCTCGCAGTAAAATGAATGATTATTCTTATCAGGCTACATATTACCAAGTGGAAACCTTTTTTACTTGAAAATATGTCAGCAGCAATCTGTTTACATAAAAATGCTATCCAATTGAGATTCAATGCTGATGCCTAGATACATGTCTGTTTCTGTCACTTTACTGTTCGGTGAGGTTAGCAACGTCATTGGGAATGATATAACCAAGCTAGGCCACACTCAGCTGTTAACGATAATTTAAGGCGATAATAAATGAGCAGGGGGTATTCAAATTATTCTGCTTTAGTGATTTAGAAAACTGATTATTAAGCCTATATTTGAGCGGTTGCTCGCTAACTATTATCGATATTGTCTATCAGAATGCTTGTTCTATATTGTCGGTATAAATACCACCTGAATGTCATCTGGGCGGTATTTGGCCACAATTAAATTACAGCTATGAATAATAGTTAAAATGGATGATTATCGTTTATTCAAGCCGACATTTTGAGCATAATCGTGCAGAGTGAAATCGGATAAAGACTTTTATAGTGACGAATAAACTTGCGCTAAAGCGGCAAATGTTTAGTGAAAAAATACCGTCTACTTCAATCTGAAATAGCCGGTATTTTTTACTTCTCGTTTAAGGTTATTTACTCATAGTTTGCTACTAGGTTTACCCCCGAATAGTTAGTATAACCTCTTAGCATCACATGATAAGTCGTTTCAACCGTTGGGGTGAAAGAACAGCTTTCATTGTTACCATTTTTGTAAGGACGACAATCAAAACTGCCTGTGGTCGGTTGTGTGCCGGCTTTGACGTATATATCGGCATCACCGCTACCACCACTCATGGTCACATTGAGAGTGTTATTAGCTGGTACGACGACCTTATAAAAGGTTTGTGAACTGCTTGCACCGCTTAATCCTGTTCTTGGAACACCATTAGCAAGACAATCACTGTCTGTACAACTACTTCCGCCACCTAGATTGTAGTCCGCAGTAAGGTTAGCATTAGCGAAGGCTGAGTAACCTTGGATCATAACGTACCATTTACCAGCAGCAGGATTAGTGAAGTCGCAGCTTTCATTATTACCATTTTGAAATGGACGACATTGATAGCTGTTAATGGTCGGTTTAACCCCTTGGCTGACATACATATCGGTATCACCAGAACCACCTGCTAAGGTAACCGCAAGGCTGGTTGCATTGGTTGGCACATCAATGAAATAGTAACTTGTTGAGCCCTGACCCCCGCTTGTTGCAATAGCTTGACCATCAAGAAGTTCAGTATCAGAAGGCGGCGGAGGACAGTTATCACCACAACCACCATCGCCATCCAGTGAGAACAGCAGTGAATTTGGCGATCCAGTTTTTGCATCAGATACCTTACCGCTACTTGCTCTTGTCGCCAGCAAGTTAGTCACTTGTGTTGGAGTCATACTGGGGGTTTCATTAAGATATAGCGCAGCAACCCCCGCAACATGTGGCGCGGCCATTGAAGTACCACTAATGGTGTTAGTTGCACTGTTTGAAGTGTACCAAGCCGAGGTGATGCTTGAGCCTGGGGCATAAATATCAAGACAAGTACCATAGTTTGAAAAGCTTGAGCGTGAATCGGAGCTGGTTGTTGATCCTACAGTAATCGCATCGGCGGCACGAGCTGGAGAGTAATTACAAGCATTGCTATTGTCATTACCTGCAGCAACCACAAAACTAATCCCTGCAGCAACCGCAGCATTAACGGCATCATCTGTTGCTTGTGATGCACCACCACCTAGGCTCATGTTGGCTACAGAAGGACCAGAGGCATTATTTTTGACCCAATTAATGCCTGCAATCACTCCAGAGTTACTGCCTGAACCACTACAACTGAGTACCCGTACCCCAACAATATTGACATTTTTTGCTACCCCATAGCTGGCACCACCGATTGTGCCCGCAACATGAGTACCATGGCCATTACAGTCTGTGGTATCTGAGTCGTTATCGATAAAGTCATATCCACTGGTGGCTCGTCCACCAAATTCATTATGGCTATTGAGTACCCCTGTATCGATAATATAGGCGGTGACCCCCGTACCATCATAATCGTAATGGTAGTTGTTATCGAAAGGCAGATCTCGCTGATCTATTCTGTCTAAGCCCCACGTTGGACTGCCTTGATCGCTACTGGCAGACATAATAGGGGAGATCGACATCATTTGATCTTGTTCTATGTATTTAATTTTAGGGTCATCTTGAAGTTCAGCGATCTGCTTGGCATTGGCTTTAATCAATACGCCATTTAGTGCGTTACCGAAGTTTTTCACCACGCTAATATTGTAATCATTAGCGAGAATGTTGGCTTGTTGAGTGGAAAAATTAGCCAACGCGGATGTATCTTGTAGATTTAAAATACTCGGGGTATTAAAGACCACTATATAGGTATCTTTAATGGCTTTGTTACTGTTCACAGGAAGTAATTGTGCTGCTTGGGATTGCATTGGAAGTGTGCTCAGGGCTGCCAATACTGCGAGGGCTATTTTATGTTTGTGTTCCATACGATTCTCCATTTTTTTTATAGTCTCCATAAACGACGAGACCTCTAAAAAGTAGGATATGCAGCCATATTTTTATTAAAAATGGTTTGATTAGTAAATGACAAACGATTATCAATTGTAACTATTTAGTTACATCTCGAGCTTAAAATACCTTATTAGGATAAACGCGGTAAAAAAAGTCTTAGTACAAAAGTAGGTGGCAACGAAATACTCAAAAAATATCAATAATGACAATGAATTGCATATTAAGGTTTAGTATTCTGATGTTAAATTTTTTAAGTTAGCTTGAAATTTGTCAGCCTTTAGGTTGAGTAAGTTTTTATGCCGTCATACATAAGTTGTAAATGCATCGTTTTGTGAAATCTTTTACACTTAATAACATAACGTCGCCTGCTTACTCTCAAATTTGTCATCCTAAAGTTGTGGACTTAGTGATACTCAGTCGGTAACTTTCAGCCCGAATCATTTTTATCTAGGCTTAACTTATCACTTTGATTTTATATTAAACGGATCGTATAAAAGTTTACTGACTTTATTGAATAACTAACTTATTCAGGAATAACTGCTAAAGAAAAGCTACTCGAATGAGTAGCTTTTTTGTAACGCATTGACTAGGTAAAAGTATAAGGTATTTTAATTATTTAACATGACTTGGTTTGATTTCGAAATATTCAGATTTCTGATTAAACCATCGTAGTCATCATTTTGGATGTCACCGACAGTCATCTGAATATTGCTATTAAGTCCTGATCTTTGTAAATTTTCGGGACGGTTAGCGATATCTTCAGCTGTTAGTGGATATGCTTCACTAGCATCAATATTAAATTGACTCGAATCGATAGCGGTAAACTTACCACTAATAGGCGCACCATGTTGTCTACTAATATTAGCCAATATCCATTCGAAATTGTTTTTACTGTTTGCGGAGTTAACTGCAGTAGGCCAATCCCATACACCGTAACCGTTAATATCCTGATGAAGATATTGATCAACTAAGGCTTCTGGCCCATTAAGATTATTCGCATTCGCTCCACCAAAAGTATAAGGGAAGTTAGGTCTATTTGTCGGATGATCAATATGCGCATTACCACCCCATTTTAAGAAATTCTCATATTTTATATCGTACATCATGAATAAACTGGAGGTATAAGGAACATCTGCCTTCTGTTTAAATAGGGTGATTGATATATAACGTTTACTACGAGGCGGCATCATTGCTCGATATTGTGCTTGGCTAGAAATCGTTGTACTTTTGCCGTCGGTTTCACTCCAGCCTTGGCTTGCAGAAAATTCTGCACTGATTTCAGAACTCGCTCCGCCAATTCCAGGAATACCCACTTCGTATTTATTGGTGACACCAATTTTTTCAGAGAAGGAGAAATTATCAGTTTTTGCCCAACTGGTGGTGTAGTCATAATTTAGGGTGGCTACACCGGTATCTTCGGTGTCTCCCCAGTTATAAATCACCACGGGAGCAGTATAAATAGCTTCGCGATCATAAACTTGAGCAGAACCTAACCGTAAGTCTTGAGGGTTAGTTACAAAATGTATATTTTGTAAATTAACCTTCAAACGCTCACTTGAGCGGTAGCCGCCAGCATGTGGATCATTGCTATTATAGCGTGCTTTGAGACTATACTCGTTGCCCGATTCTCTTCTTACTTCTATATCCTGACCAACATACTGTGATGCGGTACCACCAGCCCAAGCATACCCAAGGTGATGACCTAGGGAGAATAGTGAGCTGATAAACGATGGGTTAGAAATAACATCATTTTTAAGTGAATCAAGATCAGGGGCGGCGTGCTCTACCATAGACAGTTTTGGAATAGTATTAGGGATAGCAGCTTCCACAAAGTAAGAGGTTGCTCCTAAAGCAGTTAAACAGGATAAGGTTAATATTTTTATATTTGATTTTGTTCTCATGATTATTCCTTTATTTTAATTAAAAGTGTCCTTCATTGAGCGCGCAAATAGATATTATATGTACTCAGGAAACATATAATTAATCATTACTACTATGCGCATTTAAAAGCTAACACTTTTATATTTTTTAAACAAAATAAAAATATATTAAATCTAAAGTTGTTTTGTTATTGTTAAATTTGTTAATTAGTGTGGTTTTTAAATTGATTCCGGTTTATTTTAATAGTGTATTTACTTTATTTTTAATGATTTATTTACGCTGTAATTAGTATGTTTAATTTAAAGTAAGTTTTATTCTATATTAAATAATACGGCGTGCTTAATATCTTAGGTAATATAATCGATTTAACTCATTAAACAATATGATGTGTTATATGAATTTAATAGCATGGCATACTTAATATGTTAATTTTCATGGTTTACTTATCTATTTTAAGAGAAGGCTATAGTAGTAGCATAATTAGGGTAATATATTGATAGGTTTTCTAATATTATCTAAATAAGTCTTTTATTATTTATCTTCGTTTAGTGACTAAAATTTATAAGAGTATACATTGCCGTCGAAAATCGTAGCGACGATAGCTAATAGGTCACTGCGAATTATAATAATCCAATACCTTGCCCTAAAATACCTACCACATTAATAAACAGCTTGATCCACACAGCCATAACCGCTGAGCTAGCAACCTAATGTTATTCGCTGTCACTTTCAACACAGTTATCTGGCTGACAATGCTGATGTGCTAAGGTTATAAACGCCTTCGCCGCCGCGGTTTGGTAGGCTCCTTTTCGCTGGAGCAATACTGCTGTACGTTGCAGTAAAGAGGGGGTTAGGGTGATAGCGACGAGTTCATCTCGCTCGCCAGTAATGTTTGACGGCAGTAAAGTGGCAAGCTGAGTATTGCGCACAATTTCAATAACTGCACTGAGTGAGTTAGCCTCCATCAACACCTTTGGTTGTACTTGATGCTGACGGCAATAACGTTCAATTTGTTCACGGGTAGCAAATTCATTACTTAATAATACCATTGACTGCTGGTCTAATATTCGCAGATTAACGACTGACTCTTGCGCAAGAGGGTGATCTTTTCTCACGACTAATGCCAAGGTTTCTACCAGAAGAGTCTGCGATTCAATATCCGCAGAATGCACATTTTCAAATGCGATACCGACATCAAATTCGTCGTCCAGCAATCGCTGTTCCATTTGCTCCTGTGACATTTCCTTCATGCTCAGTGTCACCTTGGGGTAACGCTCATGAAATACTTTTATCAAAGGACCGATAAGGTAGGTCGTAAAGGTTGGTGTAATAGCAATACGCAGTTCTCCACTACTGAGGTTTTTCACATCATTAATCGCTCGCTTGCCTTCTTGTAGATCCTGGAGGGCGTTACGCGCATAGCGGGCATACATTTCTCCAGCATCTGTTAGACGTACGCTGCGTCCTGAACGATCAAATAGCTGGCAACCTAATTGTTCTTCTAATTGTTTAATCTGCTGAGATAACGCCGGTTGTGAAACATACAGTGAAGTTGCAGCCCGAGTGAAGCTGCGATATTCCGCCACCGCGAGAAAATAGTTGATGTGTCGTAATAGCATATGCGATCCGATGTATAAGTATTGCTTATCGATATCATAATAAACCAGTATTTTACCTTATTCTAGTGTGGGCGTAGCATTCACTGTATTGCAAGGCAGAGGTCACTATGATGAAAAATATTATTGAAGGTTTTTTAAAGTTTAAAACTGACGTATTCCCCGAACGTGCAGAGATGTTCAAGAGTTTGGCTACCAGCCAACATCCACGCACATTATTCATTTCTTGCTCGGACAGTCGCTTAGTGCCTGAGTTGGTGACCCAGCATGAACCGGGTGGCCTGTTTGTTATTCGTAACGCCGGTAATATTGTACCGTCTTATGGGCCTGAACCCGGCGGTGTTTCGGCATCGGTGGAGTACGCCGTAACCGCATTGCAAGTCACCGACGTTGTTATCTGTGGACATTCTGATTGTGGAGCGATGACCGCGATTGCCACCTGCAAGTGTATGGATCACATGCCTGCGGTGGGCAGTTGGCTGCGCTATGCCGACTCTGCTCGTATCGTCAATGAAGCCCGCCAGCACACAAGTGAACGCGCACGGATTGAAGCTATGGTGCGAGAAAATGTCATCGCCCAGCTTGATAATATTAGAACGCATCCCTCGGTCCGCCTCGCGTTAGGAGAAGGCCGTCTGGCTTTGCACGGCTGGGTCTACGATATCGAGTCAGGCAGTATTGATGCCTTGGACTACCACACCAATACTTTCGTTTCCCTTGCGGACTATCCTGATGTCCGCGCAACCCACACACAGCTAAAGGTTGCTGTGTAAATAAAACACAATAGAGGTATTATTATGATCCAATCACAAATTAGCCATACTGCTCGCCAAGCATTAACCGATCTCATTATTGCAGCCAAAGCAGAAAAGAATCTTTCATTTGAACAAATCGCCCAGGGTACTGGCTTAAGTGATGTATTCGTTACAGCGGCTTTGCTAGGTCAGCAGCCTTTGCCAGCCGACGCCGCTAAGCAAGTTGGCGAAACGCTTGGTCTTGATGCTAGTGCGATTACGTTGCTGCAAGCTATCCCATTACGCGGCAGTGTTGAAAATAGTATCCCTACAGATCCGACGATTTATCGTTTCTACGAGATGATGCAAGTATACGGTACGACCTTAAAATCCTTAGTGCACGAACAGTTCGGTGATGGGATAATCAGCGCAATCAATTTTAAAATGGATATCAAGAAGGTTGAAGATCCTGAAGGTGGCTCGCGCGCAGTGATTACCCTTGATGGTAAATTCTTACCCTACAAGCCTTTTTAAAACCAAATCATTTCACCATAGTCGGCACTTAGTGCCGATTATTTTTTTCACCAATAGGATTATCCATTACTCATGAGTGAAGATCATACTACCGCTGCACGCCAGTCGGTATTATCCATGTTGTGGCCGATGCTCATTATTGCTGGGATGGCAATCAATTTACGGCCGACACTTACCGCCATAGGCCCTTTGCTGGACGACATTACTGCCACTACCGGTTTAGGCTTACAAGCCGCATCCTTACTTACAGTGTTACCTATGTTATGCATGGGAATATTTGCCTTATTGCTACCTTGGTTAGGCAGATTGTTTAGCGAGAGTGTGTGGATAACAGCAGGCCTTGTTGCAATTGCTTTGGCGAGTTTTTGGCGTTTATGGCTCAACGATAGCGGCGCGCTGATTGCCAGTGCATTGCTGGCGGGTACAGGCATCGCAATTGTGCAGGCGATACTCCCTGGTTTAGTTAAACGCTGGTATCCACAACGTGTGCCACTAGCAATGGGAGGATATTCTGCCTCACTTATGGCTGGTGGAGGTATAGCCGCAGTCATTAGCCCGCTAGTGGCGAACCATCAAGGTCATTGGCAATCTGGGCTTGGTATTTGGCTAATACCGGCCTTGATAGCACTGTTATTGTGGTGGATAAGACCTAGAGAAAATCTACATATTAGCGACAATAGCGTTAAGATTAATTTTTTTACTAATCGCCGTGCATGGTTACTGGCATGCTACTTTGGGCTGGCTAACGGCGGTTACGCCTGCATGATTGCATGGTTACCAAGTTATGCTCAGGAATTAGGTTGGAGCGCCCAAGATAGCGGTGAACTCATTGGGATTATGACGATATTTCAGGTAATTGGTGCTCTGGCAGCTCCGGCATTATCTGCTGGTCGTCTTGATAGACGTCCTTGGTTATTTTTTGCGGTCGGTATTCAACTAGTTGGATTTTGCGGATTAATGTTAGCGCCTGAGTTAATGTTAACCTCATGGGTTGCAATGATCGGCTACGGCCTTGGCGGCTGCTTTGCGCTGACTCTGACCGTAACGCTTGACCACTTATCTTCACCTAAGCTGGCCGGAGCATTAACCGCTTTTGTCCAAGGTGTTGGTTTTATCGTGACAGCGGTTATCCCTTACATCGCAGGAGCTCTTCGCCAATGGAGCGGCAGTTTTCAAACTTCCTGGCTTATGGTGATAGTGACCCTTACATTTATGTTTTTGGTTACCATAACGTTTTCGCCTAGCAGATATGCTAAGGCAATGAATTTAACCGCCGCTTAAAGGCTTATGGTTAGAGTTACATACTACAGGGAGGCTTTGAGCGCGCCAATTAAAGCTGCTGAGCTTGGGCAGAGCGATGCTCAATATGCTTTGGGGACACGATTAATTGCCAACCAAGATCAAGCTGAGGGTGATAAATGGATAAAACAAAGTGCTGAATTAGGCAATAAAAAAGCGCGTAAATATCTCAACCGCAGTCTGTAATATTTGCTAATCACATAACGGCTATAACGATGTTGCAATAGCCGCTTGGTGATTTTTTATCCACTAACTGACTTGCTTAAGGTGGTGTTTCTGCCACCACCTAAACCGCATAAAGCACACAATACGCCTGCAATCGCACATAACCATAACGGAACATCCCAACTGCCGGTTGCAGTGTGTAGCGCGCCTGCGACCATAGGTCCAACGGCTGCCAGTAAATAGCCGACACTTTGTGACATACCAGAAAGTGATGCGGCTTGGTGCGGGTTATCGGTGCGCAAACTAATAAACGACAATCCTAAAATAAAACAAGCCCCAGAGCAAAAGCCCAGCATTAGTGTCCACACAAAAGCAAAGTGAGGCATATACAGCAGACCAAGGGCACTGAGCGCACTGAGTAGCGCCAGAATAAAGCTCAGCGCACTTTGATCTTTTAACTTAGCCAGTAACGGAATTAATACTAAGCCTGGCAGTGCTGTCGCAATTTGAAAAGCGCCATGATACGCCCCGGCTTCAACGGCTGAGTGGCCAGTATCAGTCAGTATGCTTGGCAACCAAGTAATAATGATGTAATTCAGAAATGAGTTTAGGCCTAATAACAAACTAATTTGCCAGGCTAAAAGATAACGCCAAACACTTTTTGAGGCAGCCGATTGATGTGCCCAATAGCTTGGTTTAGTGTGTTTACCCAGCTGAGCTGTCCAGACGATTAAGCTGGCAATTGTGATGATGGCTGCCGAGCCCAAAGCAAATTGCCAGCCTAAACCATTGAGTTGGCTAAGGGGAAATACCAAGGTTGAAAACCCACCAGATGTGACTCCCATAGTCAGCACGTACGCTGAGGTCATCAGTGCTACTTTCGTGGCAAAATCACGTTTAATCAGACTGGGTAATAACACGTTGGCAATCGCGATTCCGACACCAATAATAGCCGTACCGATAAAGAGCATGGTTGAGGAGTCGATAAACCGAGCGGCAATACCTAAGAAGATCAAGATTAACGCGGTAAATAATGCGTGTTCTAAACCTTGTTTTCTGGCAAACACAGCCGCCATTGGTGAAATAACGGCAAAGGCAATTAACGGCAATGTAGTTAAAAAGCCTGCTTGCGATCCGGTCAGGCCAAAGTGACTAATAACTTGCTCCAGTACTGGGGCAATCCCAGTAAAAGGCGCGCGTAAATTTGCCGCAATAAGCAAAATGCCCAGCACAAGTAATATGCCAGAGAAGCGCGATTTCGTTTTGTTATGTAAGATAGCTGAAGTCATACCGTGTTTTTGTTTTTAGCGTCAATAATGGTCGCTAGTATAAAGATTTGCCGGACGTTATAATTTAGAAATAGTGACATTTAATGATTGAAAACTGACAAAACGATGTTTGATGCAATTGGCTGGGATGAAATCAAGAATTTTGAAGATATGCCGCAAGCTATTATCGCCAAAATTGAGCATACCTGTGCCAGCCACGAAATTCCGTTACACACTCACCCTAAAGGGCAGTTGATTTTAGCTTTACATGGTTATGTCACCTGTGAGGTGTCTGCAAAAATGTGGATGGTGCCAACCCATAGTGCCATTTGGATCCCGGCAAATAAAGTCCACAGTAACCGCGCATCAGACAACGCCCAGTTATGTCACTTATTTATTGACAATACCATGTTCAAAATGCCGCTCAATACTTGTACTTTGGCGATTACGCCCTTAGTAAAAGAGCTGATGTGTGAGCTTGCAGGGCGTGATCAGCATTATGATTTATCCAGTAACACGGCACGATTAGCGCAGGTTTTATTGGATCAACTGATTGAGATGCCTATTCAGAATTTAGATGTTGCCTTGTCTAAACATGTTGTTATTCAGGCGATGAGTCAACAATTGATAAGCCAACCTAGCGACAGAAAAACACTACCACAATGGGCCGAACAATTTGCATTAACCGAGCGTACATTGGCGCGGCTGATCAAAAAAGAAACCGGTATGACATTTGGAAAGTGGCGCACCCAAATTCATATTATTACCTCACTGCAAGCGCTGTCAGATAAGCACAGTGTGCAGCATGTTTCTGAGTTATTAGGCTATGAGTCGGTCAGTGCTTTTATTACCATGTTTAAAAAAGTCATGAAAAAATCACCAATGAAGTACATGAGCGAATTAAAGGCTTACTAGCCTCAATCTAGGCTTATCAAACAAGCAACGCGGCTGCAATTTATTGGTGATGTTTTAGCATAAAATGGTATTTGAATAACGGATAAAAAAGCCCCAACATTTGTGTTGAGGCTGTGTTTTATATAGCCGTTTGGTATGCGATGAATTTGCTCGTTGAGCTGACAATACTCATCTTAGCAATCTTGCTTGATTAGAAGGTATAACCAACATCTAAGCTAAGTGAACGACCTGCCGCGGCAACTCGTCCAGCGGGAGAAACATCTAAGCCTCTAAAGTAATACTGGTTATCAAATAGATTGTTAACCGATAAACCGACTTTTAAGCCGTGATTATCTTGTTTAAAAAACTCAGTGCCAATATTAAAGTTAACCACGGTATAAGCAGGCACTTCGCCTGCTGTGCCTGAAACATTTTCTTCTACTGTGTTAGCCAGATCAGAAAATGACTTACTGTAGTAGAACGCCATCAAGCCTAAATCTATCTCGTTGATGCTATACATGGCACTGGCAGACAGTTGATGTTTAGACACATATGCTAATTCGTTCCCCGCAAATTCGCCGTCAAGTTGTTCGGTATCTAAATAATTATAGCTGCCACTTAATATCAAATCTGGAAGAGCCATTGGTGAATATGTGCCTTCTAGTTCAATACCTTGGTTACGCGTTTGGCCAATATTAACAAACATTCTGATATCGTTGTCGTATTCAATTTTATTTTCAAAATCGATACGGTATGCCGCAATACTTAGGTTACTTCTTGGTGTGGGGGTAAAGCGCACACCGGCTTCATAGTTCCAAGATAGCTCTGACTCCAGAGTTTGATCTTTAGGCCATAACTGTGAAATTTGTGGTGTTCTAAGTGAACGTTGCGCATTGGTATAAGCAAACCAATTTGAACTGAATTCATAACCTAAGGTGATCCCAGGTAGCCATTCGGTAACATGGTTATCTTGGCTATAGTCTTGACCAAGATTGCTAAAGGTCATATGAACATCTTCATATCTCAGGCCTGGGGTAATCGATAATGTATCATCAAAAAAGCCCAGTTTGTTGCTGACATAGTAAGCCATGGCATTGGTATCCATCTGCCAGTCACGTGGTCGAGTTGCGACTTGTGACGATTTGTCTATGTGGTTAAGTTGATAACTAATGTCTTCATTAACGTAACGTACACCAGCAATAATATGCTGACTGATATCGCCATCAATAAGAAGACTTGTCGTGGGTTCGATACCAAACACGGTAAAGTCTCGTGGGGAGTTACGCAAATGAGTGGCTTCTTGTGTGGTATCACTCCAACTTGTTCCTAGATTGCCGTCGGTGTCTTGGCTAGCATCATAAAAGTCCCACTGGAAATTACGTGAGCTTTTATTACCAAATACGCTGAGATCAACTTCACCATAGTCGATGATGCTCGAATCATCGAGAACATGATTGTATTTTAATGCGATCCGTTTAGTGTCTGCGTTAAATTCATCATTAGGACGTAATGATTGCTCTCGATCGGCTTCATAGGCTGGTGTGTTCAGTGCACCTGGTAGTTCAGAAAATGCATCGTAGTATTGTAATGTCGCATCTAAGCTATTTTGCTCATCGATATTCCATACGGTTTTTAACATCAGGTTTTTAATATCGGTTTCTGAGTGTTCACGAAACGATTCACCCTTGGTTATGTTGCCATCAAAACGCATCGAAAAGTCATCATTAACGGCACCGCCAGTACTAATGTTGGTATCAAATAGGTTACGGCTGTCACCAAAGAAGGTCATCCGTTCATTGACGCTGGTTTCCCAGTCAGTTGGGATCGACTTTGAAATAAGATTAATGACTCCACCGACGTTATTCGGGCCATATTGGATTGATGCGCCACCGCGAGCAACATCGATTCTATCGATCATAAATAAGGTTGCCGGGAATAATGACTGTCCAGTATGGCCATATGGCGCCAGTGTCATTGGAATGCCATCCAGTAATACTTGAGCGTAGCCGCTGCGGCTGCTGTCTAAGCCACGTACAGAGATATTAGGCAGAATACCGGTTCCGGTTTCATCCTTAATTTTGATCCCCGGGACTTGTTGTAATGCGGTATCGATTGATCGTGCCGCCGTTCGTGATATTTGATCCGCTGTAATGATAGAGCGGTTACCGGTATAGGTTTTTAAATCTGCTACTTCAGAATTGCCTAGCAGGCTGCCCGTTACCACAATCACTTCAGGCTTGGTTTTAGGCTGACTTTTGTCAGCAAACGCTGAAGAACTGGCAAGACTGGCAGTGATTGCGACAGCAATGGTGGTCAAAGTAAATCTGGTTTTTTCAGTTAACATGCATATTCCCTATGTATCATTTAGTCTGTTTTAATGTGTCAAGTTGGTGCTTAAACGTTTTGAAAATCATGCCGCGGTCTTCACCGATTAAAAATGCTTTTGTGCCTTTTTCATGCCAGCTCGCTTGTTGTTCTGGAGTGCGAGGAATGGCGCAAAAGGTGACATTTTGGGCTTGGCAAAGGTGGGCCATTTTATGGATTTGGGCTTGAACATCGGCGTGGGTAATTTGTGTGCCATAACCTAGAGATAAGCTGAGATCTAATGCGCCTTCGATAATCATATCGACTTGCGCTAGCTTGACGATGTCAGGTAATGCCGCCATGCCATTGATGCATTCAATCATCAGACACACCACCACTTTTCGATTCGCTAAATCGATATAGTCTTGGAGGGCAAGGGTGCCAAAACCGGTATTACGTCCTCCCGAAATACCTCGTGTACCCAAGGGGGGATATTTAGCGGCTGCAATCGCATTGTTTGCCATTGCCAGGCTAGATACTCTCGACACCACAATTCCAGCCGCTCCAGCATCTAAAACTCTACCTATGGTTGCGGCGTTGTCGTCTGGCACTCTGACTAGCAGTGGCAGCCCTGAGCAATTTGCTGCACGAATGCAGTGTGCCAAAGTGTCATCTGAGATAAGCACATGCTCAGTATCTAGAACGGCAAAATCAAATCCTGCATAAGCAAACATTTCACATATGACTGGAGAGGGAACTGAATTTAAGATCCCAAAAACCGTTTCTTGGTTGCTTAGTTTTGATTTGAGCGAGTGGAAGAACAGCATAATGGTCAAAATATTTTTTTGTTAATGATTTCGATAATTATTCTCATTTGCGTTTGCCGGGTCAAGTAGTTTATGACGACTTGCTTACGATGCCGTTACACAATTTCCTGCTTTAGTAATATTTTTCCTTATTTTCCAATTAGTTTAAGCCAAGTAGTCATTTTTTATTAATGTCATTGTCGAATGTAAATTTTATTTAAGTAGTAATGATTATCATTTACATTGTTTCGGTGCAGCGAGAATCCTCATCCTAGTTACCGTGATTGAGGACCATATTGCCGTTAAATAGCGTTAGTATTTTTTGAGTATAGGAATGTAAGTTATGCAACCTAAATTAGTTTTGATTACACATGTGGAAAATCGAGCTGTGGTGGAAGGTTTTGTACCAGCAGCACTCAATTTAGGCTACGAAATATGGTTACTGACCGATCATGGTTTAGCACATAAACAATATTTTGTCGGCCAAACACAGTCTCCAGATCATATTATCGAATGTGATGTATTCAACCCTCTTGCCATTATCGATTGCTTACATACTTTAGGTGTTTCACCCGATATCGTTTTTTCTAATAGTGATCACTTGCAAACATCAACTGCGATGGTGGCTGATTATTTTGCCTGCGCAGCGAAAAATTGGCATGTGTGTTACCAAGCTAAAAATAAAGCGGCGATGCGCGCTAAGTTATTGGCGCTTGGTTTACCCAGCACATGGGCTTTTAGTTGGTCTGTAGGGCATGACTTACCTAGTAATATGCCCTTTCCTTTAGTCGCGAAACCTCGTGAAGGTGTTGCGAGTATGGGAGTGGCTTTATGCCAAAATACTGAAGAATTAATGGCATATGCGGCCAATATCGGTTGTTCAGAGAGTGTGATTTTGCTTGAGTCTTATTTGCAAGGGCCACTATTTACATTAGAAACCCTAGGCGATGGCCAGACCTTGCATGCCATAGGTGGGTTTGATGTGTCTTTATCGCCCCCGCCTTATTTTATTGAAACCCAAGCCTGTTGGAATGGGGCAATTTGCACGCAATATCGTCAACAAGCATTGGCTCAGATTAGCGCTTTTGGGATTAATTTTGGGGTGTGCCACAGTGAATTTATATTGACAGACAGCGGACCGGTTTTAGTTGAAATGAATTACCGTAGTATCGGCGATGGCCGCGAGTTTCTTCTTAATGATGTGCTTAATTTTAACTGGTTTGAAACGATTTTATTAGTCCACGCAGGTAAGGAGTTAGCTGAATTAGATACCGACACCAGTGATGCCTTAATCCGCTATTTCCCGGCTAACGAAGAGGGCAGTCTTAGTGCGTGTCCCTTGCCATTAGCGGTGGATCATTTAACCCATCATGCACACTATTTGCCTATTAAGTCGATAGGCGATGAAATTCGACTCAGTCATTCCAATAAAGATTACCTTGGCGTGCTTACGGTTTGGGGGCGGGATTTTTTGAGTCTTCAGGCCACGGCTGATGTGTTATCGCAGGATTTAACCTGGGAGTTTAACTAATGACCACGGATAAACAGTATATCGGCCAACGTATTATCGATGCCTGCCTCAGAGAAAATGTCTGTGAACTGATGTCTAAAGGCGAGATTGTTGCGGCAATACCGCCAGCATTGAACCGACACTGGCCCGACGCTATGCCTGCCGCTTGGCTTAAGGTCAGTCATTTTTCGCAGCGAGTTATCTATGTGCCAGTGATCGCCAGTCAATATATGCAGCCATGGCGAGCCGTCTCTGATACTTGGCTAAGCCACAAGCTGACTAACAAAAATGATACCCCATTGTACCAACAAGGTTATCGAGCTTGGCTTACGGAATTGGCCGCAGATTTACCGCCAGAATCTAACGCCCTGTTCCTCGACTATATTGCAGAAGCGGACTGTGCGGTATCCCATAGGGCGCTTTGTCGACAAGCATTTAACGCTCGGAAAGAGGCATTAAGTGTCCCATTGAGCACCATGAAAGATTGGCATAAAAGTATGCTGTTTAGCGATCAGGTCGCATCGTATTTAGACCATCCTTATTATCCAACCGCACGAGCCAAAGTCGGTTTTGACTCTCAAGCGATGACATTATTTGCACCAGAGTTTGCCGCCCAATTTGAGCTTTATTGGTTAGCGATTTCTAAAGAGTTAGTGACGTTAACCTCGTTAGTGCCAGAGTGTTGGCCAAGTATGACTGAGGTTGGACTCGATGAGTCGCTCACAGACACACATTGTTTATTTCCGTTACATCCGTTAACGGCTCTCAGTTTGGATGTCTTGCCAGAGGGAGTGCTTCTTGCTCCTCAATCGGCGCTTACGGTGCAGGCCAGTTTATCCGTCCGAACATTAGCTGTGGTCAATACTCCAGGCGTGCATATTAAGGTGCCATTATTGATGGCGACCTTAGGGGCTAAGAATATTCGCTCCATAAAACCGAGTACTTTATATGACGGACATTGGTTTGAACGCACGTTGACAGCATTGGCGCAACGCGATGGTGTATTAGGTGAGAGCATTGAGCATGTGGATGAACAACATGGTGGTCACTTAGGCGACCATAAATTGTTTGCTTATATTGTGCGTCGTTATCCACCAACCATGCAAGATAAGCAGTTAGTTCCAGTTGCTGCACTTGCCAGTGTCATGCCTGACGGACGCCTATATTTAGCGCATTTAGCGGATCGATATTACCAAGGCCATTGGGATGTTTGGTTTAGCCAATATTTACAGCTTATGCTCAAGGTGCATTTACGTTTGTGGTTAAAGTATGGCATCGCATTAGAGTCAAACCAGCAAAATGCTATTTTGGCCTATCATCAAGATTCACGCTTATCCTTAGTGATGAAAGACAATGACTCAGCCAGATTGCTGGTGAGTCGTTATCAAGCGAGTTTGTCAAAAGCCGAAGCGCTTGAACATGATGCAGCACAACTTATCGATCGCAGGATCATAGTTAATGATGATCAAGCCTTAGCACAAATGTTTACCACGATTACCTTGCAGCTTGATATAGCCGCCATTATTGAAGCGATTGCCGAAGCGGGAATGGCACCAGCATGGCAGCTTTATCGTCAATTGCGTGATTGCTTAATCGACCAATTAGCGTCGCTCCAGGCGCAGGGAATAGAGACTGACTATGCTCGGAATTATTTGCTAAATCAGCCCATGCTGCCAGTTAAATACCTGCTTTGCTCTGGCAGCTTGCTGAGTAAAGCGCAATCAGGCGCGACCGATGTCAATAAATTTTATGGCCAAAGTGCGCCAAACTTTTTACGTGCTTCGCGAGAGCAATCTCAGCTTGAACAGCACGATGAAGACGTTTTTGCATTGGGTGAGGCCGTAGTATGAGAGTGATTTCAGTTGTACTGTTTTGTCACTTTCTCACGGCATTTACTGCTCTGGGCATGCCTCTTTTTCTCCCTCGGATGCTGGCGAGTTTAGGGGGAGATGAATCAGGTTATCTGGTGGGGCTAATGTTTATTGTGCCGACGATCTGCACCGCATTATCGGCACCTTGGTGGGGCAAGTTTGCCGATAGGTATGGCAAGAAGACTTCATTGTTGCGGGCTCAAATCGGTTTAGTGTTGGGGTTCTTGTTATCCGGTTTTGCTGATTCCGTATCTATGTTTGCTATCGGCTTAGTCGTACAAGGGATCAGTGGCGGTACGCTTGCAGCATCGAATGCTTATTTGAGTCGCTTTTATCAAGGTAAGGCTTTAGCTAATAACCTTAATCTGACTCAAAGTTCTGCACGATTAGCTTTAGTGAGTGCACCAATCATCTTAGGTCTATTTACTCATATTGATGATCCATTAATGATTTATCGTGTGCTGGCATTACTGCCTTTGCTGGCATTGTTTATTTGCATCGGCTTACCAAAAGATGACGTGGTCGTCAGTCAGGCTGTTGTGGCTATATCAATCATTGCCCCACCGGCAAGCGCTCAGAGTCAGACCTTCTATAAGGTACTTTGGTTACAGTTTTTCTTCTGTTTTGCCATGGTTGTGACCTTTCCCTACTTTCTGCCATACAGTGAACAGCTGGGCATTGAGGGTGATGCATTAAGTGGTTTTTACTATAGCCTGCCACACCTTATCTATTTGTTATTGGCCTTTAATATTAAATCCATAACCTTGTCTGCTAAGTCGCAAACTCAACTTGGACTCGTCCTGTTTGCGGGGGCGTGTTTAGGGCAATTTTTATTGCATAACAGCACTGGCTTATGGGCTCTGCGGGTTTTGTTTGGATTAGGTATGGTGCTTATTTTCAATGGTCTGCATCTCATTGTCAGCCGCAGTATTGAGCAAGGTAGCGCCGGACTTTCCTTTGGTCGTTTCGATGCTTGGGGCAAATGGGCCGGTGTGATTGCGGGGATTGGTGCGAGCAGCGTGACTCAAGTAGCCGGGTTGCAGTTTCCTTTTTTACTCGCAGCATTGAGCTGTGGTTGTGCACTAGTAGGGCTTAAGTTTTTTTACAAGGAGGTAGAGCAACATGTTTATGCAATCCAAGAGTGATATTAAGCCAGTGCAGGCTAAATATAGCCTGCAGATTTACCGCGAACAGGCCGAATTTAATGCAATAAGCTGTTTGCTTAATTGCTACTTACGCGAGTTTGCCATTGTACGTCAAGAGGTTGATTTTGATGATACTCATCCAGATTGCCCACTTTCCTTGTCGCAGTGTTTAACGCGCGACCAGCAAAAAGTTCGTCTCAAGCTTCCTGAGTCGAATGCCACATTGCTGTTCGTTGCCGACAGAGTGAGCTTGCTTGGTCGAATTCGTTTTACCCCTCAGCTCTATTTAAAAAAGTTAGGCTGTGTTTGGCAACTCAGTAGTGCTGAACAGATAACACAACTGCTGTTAGCGCACCTGGCCAAGATCACCTGTACTGAGTTTAATCATGAGTTATTAGCCCAAATAGGCAACAGTATTGCGGTAACCCAAGCATTCTTGCAGCGGTTATCGCAGCAGGCTCCCACTGAAAATCAGCTGTTAAGCTATGCTGGCGCGGGGCTTATTGCCTCTGAGCAAAGCTTGCTTTGGGGGCATGCTATGCATCCGACCCCAAAAAGTCGTCATGGTGTGGCGTTCGATGACATGTTGGCTTGTTCGCCAGAGATTAAGGCTAATTTTTGCTTATATTGGTTTAAAGTTGATCCCAGTTTGGTTAAGCAGTTGTACTGCACCGAAGTAAAACCGATGGACTGGATTAACAAAATAAAGCCACAGAAAGCTTGCTTATACCCTTGTCACCCCTGGGAAGTTAACACCATCTTTGAGCAGCCGTTAGTGCGCAAAGCCATCGCCGCAGGCTTAATTGAACCCTTAGGACAAATCGGCACAGAGGTGTATCCAACCTCATCGGTAAGAACCACTTATTTACCCGACATTAATCAGTTTATGAAGTTTTCTATTCATGTCCGCTTAACCAATTGCGTGCGTAAAAATGCTTGGTATGAACTTGAAAGTGCAGTGATCTTAAGCAAAATCTTGATGACAGTGGCCGCAGAGGCCCGTATGCATTGCCCGCATTTTACTTTGATGGCAGAGCCGGGTGCCAGCACATTAGATTTAAGCGGATTGCTGGATGAAGACGAGGATATGCACAGCAATCGGGCCCAAAGTCTTATGGTGTCGGAGTGTTTCGGTATTCTCTACCGTGAGGGTATAGAAAATCACTTGCTTGAACGATATAAGCCATTGATGGCTGGTGCATTATTTGCTTGGGATCATCAAGGCAAGAGTGTGTGCGAAATGCGCCTTATGGCACTATCTAAGCACAGACATCAAACTTATCAGCAAACCGTTATTCAATGGTTTAGCGCCTATGTTGACGTGTTACTCCCCGGGATATTTTACTTTTTCTTTAAGCGAGGCGTGGCATTTGAACCTCATTTACAAAACACAGTCGTAGGGTTTGAAGAGGGAATACCAGCCTATATTTGGCTGCGAGATCTTGAAGGAACCAAACTCGTGCCTGAGTTTTGGCCGAGCGAGTCGCTTGAAGGATTATCACAAGAAGCCAAGGCTTCTGTTTACTACAGCCGAGACCAGGGCTGGAACCGAATAGCTTATTGCAGCTTGATTAATAATGTCAGCGAAGCAATATTTCATTTAGCTGCTGGCAGCCAGCAATTAGAAGCTAAATTGTGGCAGGTCGTCGCCAATGTGATACGTCAGTGGCAGCACATCGAAGGTGAGCAACCTGAGCTTGCAGGTTTATTACAAGGTGATCCGATTCCCTCAAAAAATAACTTGAGTACCCGTCTATTTATGCAGGCCGATCGATTATCGGGTTATACCCGCTTGCCTAATCCAATGGTTCATCGTCGAGATGATAACGCAGAGGCAACGACATCCGAGCCAGTCGACATTGCAGCATCAGAGATAGCCACATCCCAACTACTGCCTGGAGTTTATTGTGGATAAAATCATTAATGCGATTTCGACTTTAACGTCACAACAAGATCCGCACGCTCCTTTGTGTGCTTATATTTACGATCTCGAACAACTTAAGTCCCATGCCAATGCGATGGTAAAAGCGTTACCGAGTAATTGTGAACTTTACTATGCCGCTAAAGCTAACCCTGAAGCCGAAGTATTGGCTGCATTAGCACCGATAGTGCATGGTTTTGAAGCGGCTTCAGGTGGCGAGCTTAATTGGTTGCATCAATGTCAGCCGCAGATGCCGTTGATTTTCGGTGGCCCAGGTAAATTAATATCAGAGCTCTCTCAGGCAATCGATCTAAAGGTTGATGCTATTCATGTTGAGAGTCTGACCGAGCTGCGACGTATTATTGCCCTTTGTCTGCAAAAACAATGTCACTGTCGCATCTTATTACGGATGAATATTGCATTAGAGGGCATTGCCGAAACTCGTCTCACGATGGGCGGTAAACCCACGCCATTTGGTATCGACGTGAGTGAACTCGATGCCGCCATGGATCTTTTACGTGACCAGCCCAAATTATCCGGCATACCTTTAGTCGAGCTGGTGGGCTTTCATTTTCATTTAATGTCACATCAGTTGGATGTTGAGCGTCATCTGGCTTTGATGGCATTGTATTTTTCAACCTTTAAAACATGGTGCCATCAATATGGTTTGCGTTTACCGTTACTGAATGTCGGCGGCGGTATAGGCATTAATTATGCCGATCCTCAGCAAGTATTCGACTGGTCGTCTTTTTGTGTTGGACTGGCTCATTTGATTGCCGAGTTGAACATGGAAGAGGTGAAGATTAGGTTTGAGTGTGGCCGATTTGTCAGCGCCGCAATGGGATACTATGTCATGCAAGTATTAGACATTAAACACAATCATGGTCAATGGTTTGCCATTGGTCATGGTGGTACTCATCACTTTAGAACTCCAGCAGCCCAAGATCATAACCATCCTTTTTTTGTACTGAACCAAGATGGATTGTCGGCGCATAAGAGACAGCGTGTTGACACTGAATTGGCTTTGGATGCATCGATAACGCCGGTGCTGAGCAATCAGCTGGTGACGCTTGTTGGGCAACTGTGTACTCCTAAAGATGTGCTGGCAAAACAGCAGTATGTTAAATCACTAGGCGTGGGTGATTACCTAGTATTTACTCATGCAGGTGCGTATGCATGGAATATCTCACATCAACACTTTTTGATGCATGCCGCGCCTAGGCGGTTATTTATGTAAACAAGATACCCGTTCAGGCTATGTTATTTTCGGTTACGGTAACTAGCCTAAACGGGTCAATGGCACGGCGATGAGTTAATCGATTGGATAGTAGATTAAGGCTTGATTAACTCAGGATGATTAACAAACACGGTTAAGCGTTTTTGTTCATTCGGGGTAAATTGCTGTTGTTGATATTGTGCTAAAGCTTGTTGCTGTTCAGTGTCTGGCAAATGGGCTATTTGTTGTTGATAATTCTGATACAAGGTCACTTTATTTTGCCAATCTAGATTAGTTTTTTGAGTTGCTTGTACTCGTTCAAGCACTTCTTGGCTCATGTCTGCGTTTATCCCTGTAATTAGGTCGCTGTGTGGTGATGTGCCCTCTAAATAAGCGCTGATATCATTGGCCATCAGTGTTGGTGTAATGGCTCGGCGTTCTTCTTCATCCAGTTGGCTGATTTGATGCGCGAGTAACTCCGCTTTTTGTTCTCTGGTCAAACTGCTATCTTGTCGAATTTTCAGCCGCTCAAATGCTTGTTGATCATATTTGTTGTCCTTGGCAAAAAATGCATCTATTTCGAGTGCCGAAAAATAGCGTTGCTGCAATAGATGGGCCTGCTCGATAAAATCAAATGTCATGGTTAAATCAATATCGCCGTCTATTGCAGGACTGGCATCTTTTAAAGAAGCTATCGCGATTTTATAGTCACGGTAACGCTGAAACAATGCTGCAAGTTTAGCGTGCGCAGCGTCACTAAGGTCAAGTTTACTGGCTAATGTAGACAGTAGGTTTTCCAGTGCGGTTGCTTTATCTTGATGCTGCAAAATAATGTCGTCAAAATCCCAGCGTAGTGCTTGAGATAACCGCAGTGGCTGACCTAATGTGTCTTTGCCAATAGGCGCAGTTATCACTGTAGTTTCTGGTGTGAATAATGTTGAGTTAGACTCAAAGGTAGGTAATTTATTAGAGGCCAATAGCTCTGCTTGGTGTTTATGCATCAATGATGCGGTCAATAGCACGATAAAAAGGGCGAGCAAAAGTATGCCCACCCATAATCGTGGATTTTGAGCGAGTGAAAATCCACTTTTCATCTTGTTTATAAACCTAATTGCTGTAAACGATTAAGATGCTGGCGATATAAGGTTTCTGGATTAGTTTCAAACCAACTAACTAGCCCCAAGGTTTGGTTTACTTCATCTAAGTGGTTCATTTTATAATTGTCTTTAATCACTTTACCTAGATGAGAACTACAGCCAGAGACAAGGCCGTCGTTAGGTTCACCAAAAACTAAGCTGGTTAAGCTCAGTGGGTAATCCGATGGATCAACAACATGCGTTAATGGGCTGGTACCTGACCAAGAAAAATAATACACACCATTGTTTGCTCGTTGTTGGCCCTGACCACAATATTGGCTCGGAATACCTTCAGGATAAGCTTGGTTAAATGCAATAGAGCCCCGGGTGGTGAGTGATGTCAGCGCTGCGATGCTATCTGTCGGTAGGCCGTTATTGCCTGATATGCCAGAAATAATACCGGCTAACAAATTAATACCTTGTTGCGCCAGATATTCTGTATTGGAGTTTGCGGGAATGATCCCACGTGCTAAGTCGGCCACACGGCTACCCCAGTTAACACCACCAATTGACGTTACCGAAGCCACCATTTCTGGACTGACACTGGCGACATAGCGAATTGTTGGACCGCCATGGCTATGGCCAATCAAGTTAACTTTTTTTGCCCCTGTTTGTGCTAGTACGGCTTGAACAAAAGTACGTAACTGCTCCCCTCTGACTTCGCTTGAGTTGGCGGGTGACACGCTAGCAACAAAAACTTGAGCGCCTTGCTGACGTAAGGTTTGCGGTATTCTGTAAAAATAATCTACCCCCCAAATATCATCAAAACCAAATAAACCGTGAACGAGCACCACAGGGTATTTTGTTCCTTGAGCATAGGCTTGCTGTGGCGCAAGTGACAATAGCGAAATACCGGCTAAAAATAATGCGCTAAGTGTTGCGGATTTAACCTGAGATACCTTTATTAATATTTTTAACACACTGGTTTTCATCATTTATCCTCCCCAAAGGTGCAATGATGTATTGCATAAAATGTTTAAGTCTTGTTGGATCCCGATTCTATGTAATGCTTGATCGAGTAAATTAGTATTAACGTATGTTTAACAACTAAACAAGGGTTAACATTTGTACAGCCGGGCAAGGGAGCCCAGGTTTTTTGCTGTTTAAAACAAGGCTATGGGTTGGTTCCTATGTGTCATCTTCATTATTGATGTTTTTAATACGACAGTATGCTAGGGTTACTTTTTTTGATAATTCGAAATAAAAATCTAATGAGTATGCAGGCATTTTTGAGGCGGCAATATTCGATGGGATTAACAAACCCCAGTCTTATGTTGTGAAGTAATAAGGGCTATTTTTGCGAAACCTCGCACTTTATCGCTGATAAATGAATGAATTGGCTAAGCTATCGCTCTGCTGTATCGGGCCTTAGAATAAAAACGCAGCCTATATGGCTGCGCTTAATCATTTACCTATAATGGCTAATACCTACTGGCACGATGCGCCATATAGCTCACTTGCCCAGCCGCTATTATCAATAAAAGGATTACGATTTTTCTGCCATTCGAATATACGGTTATTTCGGCGGCGTTCCCAGTCACTGACGGGATCTTGCTGGTGCCAACTTAACAAGGTACACAGATCGCCCAATAACGCAGCGCCAGTATTGGTTGTGCCATTTGCGATGCTTAAATCAGGCGTGCCGCTGTTATCATTGCCTTCATAACGCACATCCATATAAAAGATCATTCGCGCCACATCGCCTTTCACTTCATCCATTGGCTCGAAGCTATCAGCATCGGTATGGTTGCCTGGTGCTTCTGATATTTCGCTGCCACCCACATCAAAATCTTTGTTACCACGGCTGCTGTTAACAGAGACATCGGCTGGTCGAAGATGATGTAAATCTGTATAGGCATACTGACTGCTGTCAGGAAATCCATGACTTTTAGCCCAAACATGTTCACGATTCCATGCATCTTGTGAGTTACTCATACCCGCACGATTGGTTTTGGGTTCTGAACGGCCGGTATACAATAAAATGACATTGTTACTATTGGCTGGGTCTTCGTCGGCATAACCCAATCCATCCCATACTTGACTATAACTAAAGCGCGTATGGCCTTTAATTATCTGATTCAGACTCGCTTTAAGTGCTGCACCAGATTGGCCAATGGCAGCAGCATAGTAGGTGTTGAACGAATAACTGCCGTTATCTCCAGCGGATCCGTCTCCCTCACCAGTGCCTGTGCCACCACCCGTATCCGTGTTAACGGTATAATTAAGTACAATGCTGACGCCACTAAAGGCAGCATAAGATTGAAGGTTAATGTAGTAACGTCCTGCAACAGGGTTACTAATAGGGCACTGCTCATTATTACCTGACATATAAGGCGCGCAATCATATTCACTTGATGTCGGTTCGCTACCTTGGCGCACATAAAGATCGGCATCTCCACTGCCGCCGCTCATGGTCACCGTCACTTGAGTGGCATTAGCAGGAAGGTCGGCAAGGTATTTTAGTGTTTGGCCTGTACTGGCAGTTAAATTAGTTTTAGCTTGACCATTACCGAGTTGATTATCGCTAACGCCGCCAGTACCACCACAATTAGTGGTCAGTGAACCTGTGCTTGGTGTCCCTGGGGTATTACTTGCGTTCCAATCGGCTGCTGATTTAGTGTTGAGTACCGTGGTGCGATATAACGACACATCTTGAACATTTAAAGACCACCCAGAAATGCCGCCTTCCCAAGCCACGACATCTATTTCTTGGGCACCTTTATTTAAGCGCACAAAATCGCCAGAGTTACCTAATGCTAAGGGCATCCCAGACAGATCGGGTAACAGATTAAATAAGTTATTAAAACCGGCAGAGTTTGCTGCTACGGTGAAGTACTCTCCAGAGGCTAAACTGCCTTGCAAGTTATAGCTGCTGCCGTTATCGCTAATTTGATATTGGCTCAGGTCGATAACATCACATCCAGCATTAAACAGCTCAACATACTCTTCAGTGCTGTCATTATTCGGTGTGTCATACAGAACTTCACTAATGAGCAAGTTAGCATTTACATTGAATGCTAATCCTGTCAAAAGTGCAGCGATAGATAGTTTTGATATTGTCATTACTCATGTGCTCTTATGTTTATAGTTTTATTCAGCGCTTAAATGAACTGACCCCCAAAGACTTAATTCACCTTGATGAATTAAATCACACTTATAAAGTATGATAATAAACTGTTGTTACAGTTTAAATTCTTTTAAATACAATATTGTAACAATTAGGGTGGGTCAATGAATGGGTCCCATTGTATGGACAACAGTCTTACTTGAGCCTAATGGCTGCAATGTGCAATTGTGGATTACACGGGCGCTGTACTTGATAACGATGGAGGGATGCATGCGTATTCGGATGGATCATTGAGTGCAGGTTTACAGTTATCTATTGCAGTAATATCACTTGTTTTGTCGCATTTCTTGTAGCGAAGCGTCCAAAACAGCTTGAGGATTAAACTTAGATAGACCGTTATTAAGAATCTCTAACCACTTTTTTCCTTGCTGATTATTCTCGAATGCAACATGCAAGCTCTTAGATTCTAATATTTTTTCATTAATTTGCAGCAGATCCGCAATTTCTGCAATTTGAGGGTCTGACTTTAGAAAATCGTACACATTAACGTCAATTATAATCGCGTTAATACGACCCGCCGCGAGTTTCAAGATGTTTTGTTTATCATTTCTTGCGGTTTCAATTTTTTGACTGCCATCTAATATCATCGCATCAATTTCAACCGTATTGAGATAGCCAGTGATGACACCTAAGGTGTAATTATTTAAGTCGCTCACGTTATGCCAAGCTATGGGATCCGTTTTTCGTTCAAGTAACCCTAACGAACTATGTCCTAAAGAGTCAGACAGCAAAAATTCATCTGTGGCCGTATCATATTCAGGAAAGTATCCCGCGGCATAGCCCATCTTCACCATTCTTATTGCCCGATTCCAAGGTAAAACCGTGATCCTAAGTTTATGACCTTCATTGTTTAATGCATGTTCTACTATCTGGCTCGTAATGCCTTTATTGATTAAACGAGATCCCGTGAATGGCGGCCATTCAAGAGTTGAGAGTTCAAGGGTGTCTGATATAGCGTTATAAGACATGACTAACGTGAGTAATGTACTTAAGCATAATATGTTTCGCCTAGCTTTTAACACAGAGATCATGTTTTCCCTTTTATTTCTTATTTTTATTAATCAATACTTTAGAGTATTTTTTTTGGAGTATGCAACACAGTTAACACAAGCATTAGAGTAAAGTATAGACGTGGATATTGACTGGAGTATGAAATATGGCGCAATTAACTATCACAATAATGCATATTTACATTTTATTGGCTAGCCTATATTTCTTTTGGGTATATCATTAGATTTAAATGTTATTGACTTGGTGTGACTTTTTATACTAAAGCAAGTGCAAAATTAAGCCGTTCTGATATCTTTCGCGCCACAGAAGAAGGTGATTGTATGGCAGATATTGTGCAGCAATTACCGCTTTGAAAAATGCACTTTAACGCTTTTTATTTTGGGTTGCCTATCTATGGTTAGCTTACTGAGTTGTCGCACTTCGGTCTCTTCTCACTCTGTAATAAAAGGGCTGACGCGTTTGTCGTTAGCCATTGCCGCAGGGCTTTGTTTTACCCTTGCTGCACAAGAATCAAACTCGTCTACTACTGTCCCTTTATCGCCTAGCGTGACCATACCGCTTCAGACTTACACAGATGAAACGGTGACCGTTAAACCACAAAATACCTTAGATACACAAACTAAAGTGCGTTTTGCGAAAACGGCTAATTTTGATGCCGATTCTGTGGTTAAAATCGCCCGCCGATTATCCCAAATTGCCTATGTGGATCTTAAGGATCCACTGCCAGCTGGTTTAGCTAAAATTTCTTACGATGAATATCGAGATATTCGTTTTAAGCCAGAAGCGTCTATTTGGAAAACCGAAGGCTTACCCTATCAAATGCAATTATTTCATCGGGGCTTTTATTTCCAAGATTTGATTGAAATTGCCTTAGTTGAAGGCAATCAAGCCACTCATTTAGCCTATAACTCAGAATTTTTTAGTGCAGGCGACGTGCTTAGCCAAAAATTACCCACCCAAGATATTGGCTATTCAGGTTTACGTATCCATTATCCGTTGAATAACCCGGCATATTTTGACGAGCTTATGGTATTTCAAGGCGCGAGTTATTTCCGTGCATTGGGTAAAGGTAGCGATTACGGCTTGTCTTCAAGAGGTTTAGCGTTAAATACAGCCGAGCCTGAAGGTGAAGAGTTTCCGATATTTCGCGCTTTTTGGGTTGAACGCCCAAACACCGACAGTAACTTAATCGTGGTACATGCCTTGCTGGACAGTCCTAGCGTAGCAGGGGCATATCGCTTTTCAGTTAGACCGGGCGATAACACCCATATCGATGTGGAAGCGACTTTATTTCCACGAGTGGATTTAGTTAAAGTCGGCTTAGCGCCTAGTACCAGTATGTTTTTACATTCTATGAATGGTCGTCAAAACACCGATGATTTCAGACCTGAAGTGCATGATTCTGATGCGCTATTAATCTTAAATGGTCGCGGTGAGCGTTTATGGCGTCCGCTAGCCAATCCAAAGCAATTGCAGGTGAGTGCTTTTATGGACAACTCGCCGCAAGGGTTTGGTTTAATTCAGCGTGAACGTAGTTTTGATGCCTACCAAGATCTCGAAGCCCATTATGAGCGTCGCCCAAGTTTATGGGTTGAGCCGGTCGGTAATTGGGGCGCGGGTGAGGTGGTGTTAACCGAAATTCCAACTGACTCTGAAATTCATGACAACATCGTCAGCTACTGGAAGCCTAAACAACCTATCGCAGCCGGTAGTGAGTTTCATTTTACCTATCGGTTAATTTGGGGTAACGAGCCTGAAGTTGACGACGGCACCGTGATTGTGGCGCGTACCGCCAGTGGCCGCGCTGAAATCGCTAAAGCCACACCGAGACGTTTGTTCGTTATCGACTATCAAGTAAAAGAAGGTAATAACGATGAAATCCCAGTGGCACAAGTGCAGAGTTCTGCAGGCGTAGTCACCAATGTGGTAGTGTCTCGTCAGCCTAAAACCAACGGCTACCGTTTAGCCTTTGAAATGGACCCACAAGATGCTGAATTGATTGAGCTTCGTGCTGAGCTGAAGTTTACTGGCCCACGTGATGTCGAAACTTGGCTTTATCGTTGGACTCTTTAAATATGAACATGATGCAAGCAGAGGCTGATATTAGCGCCGTCGACCCTATATTGGTCGGTGGTGCTGCCATGCCGCTAGAGCGACCAAGCCCAATGGAAGCGCAAAGTTTACGTGCGTTGTCTGACGGTATGCCACGTAAAAGTATTATTGCCAACGGCGTAAAGTCAGCCACTTTACGTCGCTTGTTAGTGGTTGGCAGCGCCTTTATCATGTCGATAATGGCTATTTACGAGATGGTGTCGGTATTTAATGTCGGCGGAGTAACGCCGCTGGAATACATTGTTTTGGTCTTGTTTGCGGTTAACTTTTGTTGGATTGCTTTGGCATTTAGCGGCGGCATAGCTGGCTTTATTATACTACTCAAAAAACCGTCTACAAAAACTACAGAAAGTATAAAACTGCATACCCGCACCGCAATATTAATGCCGACTTATAACGAGTCACCCGATCGCGTTTTTGCCGCGGTTGAAGTGATGGCCATGGCCTTGGTTGCGTCGGGCGAAAGCCATGCGTTTGATTGGTTTATATTAAGCGACACTACTGACCCTGATATTGCGTTGGCAGAAGAACAGGCATTTTTAATCTTGCGCCAGCAAGTGAGTAAAGATGCGCGGGTGTATTATCGCCGTCGGCGTAAAAATGATGCCCGTAAAGCCGGTAATGTGGCCGATTTTTGCAAACGCTGGGGCGCCAGATACGACCATCTTTTGGTGTTAGATGCTGACAGCTTAATGGAAACCCACACTATCGTCAGTTTGGCGAGACGCATGCAGGCAGACCCTGATGCTGGGCTTATCCAAACCATTCCGTATTTAATCAATGGCAATACCCTAATGGCGCGATTACAGCAATTTGCTGCGCGTATTTATGGCCCGGTTATTGGTACGGGTTTATCTTGGTGGACCCATAAAGAAGGCAACTTTTGGGGCCACAATGCCATCATTCGTACTCAGGCTTTTATGAGTGCCGCTGGTTTGCCCAATCTTGCAGGAAGACCGCCATTTGGTGGTCATATCATGAGCCACGACTTTGTTGAAGCGGCTTTGATTCGACGGGCTGGTTGGAGCGTGGTCATCGCCGCAGATCTTCCTGGCTCTTATGAAGAATGCCCACCGTCTATTGTCGATTTAGCCGTGCGCGACCGCCGTTGGTGCCAAGGTAATTTACAGCACTCGCGAGTGTTGTTTAGTAAAGGATTACATTGGGTGAGCCGTTTACATTTACTCACAGGGATCATGGCGTATTTGTCATCGCCTTTTTGGTTAATGTTGATTTTGTCAGGCTTAATGTTGGCATTACAAGCGCACTTTATTCGCCCCGAGTACTTTACGGATCAATTCTCCTTATTTCCCACTTGGCCGGTGATGGACTCAGACCGTGCACTACGGTTGTTTTATATCACCATGGGCATATTGTTTGGTCCTAAAATTCTTGGGATCATATTGTTACTGAAAAATAGCTCCATGAGTAAGCAGCTCGGTGGCAGAGGTAAAGCCATGATTAGCGTCGTGGTTGAAGTGATATTGTCGGCACTGATTGCGCCGATAATGATGCTGATCCACTGCGGTGCGGTAATGTCTATTTTAGCCGGACGCGACAGCGGTTGGGCACCTCAACGACGTGATGATGGCAGTTTACCCTGGCTAACACTGATTTACCGCCACCGTTGGCACATGTTAATTGGGGCGCTATTAGGTTATGCCGCTGTGCTTGATTCGCTGACCTTGTTAGCTTGGATGAGCCCTGCGTTAATTGGTTTGTGGCTGGCGGTTCCGCTTTCGGCCATGACAGGCTCTGAAGGTTTTGGTTTATGGGTAAAGCGTTTAGCCATACTGGCAACACCTGAAGAAGTGTGTGCCCCCAAGCTAAGTCTAGATTCACAACTACGCCGTAGCGAATACGTTAGCGCCATTGCGCAGCCGTGGACCTTATCAAAACTGCTACAAGACCCAGAGTTAATGGATCTTCATTTAGCCATTATCGATAAAAGGCCTCATCGTTTACCTGGTTCTGCGGTTGAGTCGCTGGAAGCGATTACCCGGGTTAAGGTGCAAGAAGCGCAATGTCAGCACAACATTGCCAGTCTGTTTACCCGTCAAGAATTGGCGTATTTACTGGGCAATCCTTTATTGCTTAAACAGTTACAAAAGTTACCAGAGCAGTATGTCACCGAAGGAATCGTGTCTTTCTGTTAGGTGAGAGTGTGATTTACGGTTGATGTGAAAAAGCCCTGCCGGTTTATATCGACAGGGCTTTTGTGTTTCTGGGGGCTTATATCAACACAGTGCGCACTTAAGCTTACAATGACAATAGATGATTATGTGATCGTTATAGATTGTTAGCTGATTATTTATCAGTCATAATTTTAGTCACTAACGTTAACCCGTGACTTTCATCCGTGACGTTAATCCGTAATCATAATCAATCACTTATCAATGGTGTGCACTTATATAGCTTATGGCTTTTGATCCTTCATCAAGTCCACATAATCCATGCTCACGCAGTCGCGATAGATTGTCGTGGCTGAGGTGTACCTTGCGCCGCAGCCAGCAAGAAGCGGTGGCATCGTCAACCATGACAGCCACCAGTGACAACTTTTTTAATGCGTATGCGATTTTCTTAGGGGCAAGCCTAGGGCAAATGGGTTGGGTAACCGGTTTACCTCAGCTGTTTGGCGCGATAGCACAACTGTTATCAGTGTGGTTAGCGAGTCATTTTAGTCGCCGAAAATTCATTGTTGTGTGTGCAGTATTGCAAGCGGTAGTGGTGTTAGGCATGGGCGCGCTCGCGGCGTTTAGGCCTGAGAATGCGGTGTGGTTATTCATTGGCTTAGCTGTGTTCTATCAAGGGTTTATTAATCTGATTCAGCCACATTGGCGTGCTTGGATGGGCATGATAGTGCCACAGCGTCGTCGCGGCGCCTTTTTTGCTTCGCGCACCCGCTTAACCATGATGGCGTCACTAAGCATATTTTTTGTTGGCGGCGGCATCTTAACCTTAACCGACTCAGTGCAGATGGCATGGCTTGGTTTTAGTTTACTGTTTTCGATTGCGGCTATGGGGCGGTTTGTATCGGCGTGGTTATTGTTGCAAATGCACGACCCAGAACCGAGGGTGGCAAAAGCATCTGGGGTGTTTAAACAAACATTTGGTAATTTTCGTGAAGCCTGGAAAGACAAAACCTTCCGCCATTACAGTTTATTTGTTGCGGGTATGCAGTGTATGGTCGCGATATCAGCACCGTTTTTTGCGGTATATATGCTCGAAGGCTTGCACTTTACCTACTTCGAATTTGTGTTAAGCAGCGTAGCGTCTATTTTGACTCAGTTCATCACCTTGCGCTTTTGGGGGCGCTTTAGCGACCTATATGGCAATCGTCTGGTGATGATCATCACCAGCTGCTTAATTCCCAGTTTGCCGTTGCTGTGGTTATTCTCGGAAAATTATTTATACATTCTTGCCATTCAAGCTTTTTCCGGTTTTGCTTGGAGTGGCTTTACCTTAAGCACTGCTAATTACCTTTACGATATTCGACCCTTTCGCAGTGACTTTGCCATCTATGCCGCCTTACAAGCTGCATTAAGTGCCGGATTTGTGTTTGTGGGAGCCATGGTCGGCGGCTCAATTGCCTCATATTCGGAAGTGTTTTTAGTTTGGTCTGGTTTGGATACTTGGTTAAGCAGCCCAATATTTGTGGTGTTTATCGTATCAACTATCATGCGATCGCTGGTGGCATTGTGGTTTATTCCGCGCTCGGTCGAGCCCAAAATTCGCCCTAGACCTCAATTGCTGACACTGATTTTCCGCATCCGTGGTTTTAATGCCATATCGGGTGTCAGTTTAGATTGGCTAACCGTGGCCAAGAAAAAGCGCGATAAAGAGAAGTAATGACCAGCCTCAAACGGTTGTAAAACCGTGGTTGTTGCGCGAGTGGATCAGAGTGTATTGACGCGCTCACTTTTAATCGATAGCGTTACAGTCGGTAATCAAAAAACTTGCGCTTATCAGGCCCAGAAGCGTTAGCACTAATTTTATTTGGGTGTTTATACTCATCCCAACTGGCCACATTACGGCCCATATTTAACTGTGGAAAGCTCAACTGTGGAAATTCAGTGGTATTTGGCTTAGGTAAACCGATAAATTGCAACAGCGCAGCAAAGCTACCAGTCACACTAATATCAAGAGCAATAAAGTCATCTCGCCCAGTAAAATAGTCCAGCACTTGCTGCTGGTGGCGCAGATAGCAGGCTGTTAAATGGCTATCATCAAACACATCCTCAACCTGCCATATATCAAAGCAATGGTTAAAGCTGCGTTTCATCACCGGATGAAAACGGCCCTTGTCTTTATCTAAATGCACTAGCATTCGGCTGAGTAACATTTGCATCGACGGCAACCACTTATCTAACGGCCTATCTAAATAAACAAACTTAGCGTTGGGAAATAACCTATCTAACTGCTGATAGTCACTAAAACACGGCGCATCAGACACCGCATCGGCCAACATAAACGCCTGCTTAGTAAAGGCTTGGTGGGCAACCGTTAACCCTTGCTCAAGTAAGGCCACACTCACACTGGTTGTGCCGGTACGCGGCAAACCAATAATAAACACTTTACTAGCCAGCTCATTTGCCACAGTGGGTTTAGGCAAAGCGGCTTGTGGTGATATCGATACTTCAGTCAGCTTAGATGTCATTAATTACAGTCGCATTGGGTTATATAAATTAAAGGTTATAGAGACAGTAAACGATTATACCGAAATGCCTGTAAAGGTGTTATCGAGCTTGCTAATGGGAGCCATGAGGCAATTATCCACTCTATTCGCCTCATGTTGCGAGGCGAATAGATTGCTATTTGCCTCATGTTGTAAGTAGAATAGCTGGGTATGTGCATCAATACAGTATTTTAGTCAGCTAAACAGGAGTTACTATGTGGATTTGGCAACAGCAAGAATGGCCAGAGTTTGTATGGGATAATGCTCGTATAAGTGCACTATTGAGGCAAATTCAATTTAATCAGGGTTTGCTGCTGGGTAAAATGGGTTCTGAATCCGCGAGTCAATGGACACTCGATACCATGCTGGCCAATATCGTTCATTCAAGTGCTATTGAAGGAGAAAAGCTTAACGCATTTTCTGTACGTTCCTCTTTGGCGAATAAGCTTGGCGTGAGTGAAGAAAAACCTTATCCCACCACGACGCAAACTGATGGTTTAGCAGATATCACCTTAGATGCGCTACAAAACTGGCAACATCCGCTGAGTTTAACGCGGATTCTAGGTTGGCATTCAATGTTATTTCCAGAAAACCAAACGGGGTTTAATCCTTTTGTTGGCGGTAAGTTACGTGGTAATGAACCTATGCAAGTAGTATCTGGCCGTTTAGACAAACCTACAGTGCATTTTGAAGCGCCTCCACGCAATACACTAGATCTTAACTTAACGCAGTTTTTTGAGTGGTTTAATCAATCGCGAAATCAACCTAATGTCGACCCGCTCGTGCGCGCAGCCATCACCCATTTGTGGTTTGTCACCTTGCACCCGCTTGATGATGGTAACGGACGTATAACGCGTTTACTCACCGACTTAGCACTCGCGCAAGCTGAGCATCGCTCGATTCATTTTTACGCCATGTCAGTTAGTATTCTTGAGCGACGCAAAGCTTATTACGCAATATTAGAGTCTACCCAGCAAGGTGGCTTAGATATCACACCTTGGCTGCTGTGGTTTTTAGACACCTTAAATGATGCTATTCAACACACGCTCAATAGCATTGAGCAAACTACTGCTAAAACCCAATTTTGGCGTCGAGTGAACCAACGCTTACTCACTCCAGCGTTAACCACAGAACAAGTTAAGGTACTTAACCGGCTGCTTGATGGTGATTTTAGTGATGGGATCAGCAGTAGCCAATATCAAAAAGTGGCTAAAGTCAGCCGCGCAACCGCAACCCGTCATTTAGCGCAATTAGTCGAACAACAGTGTTTGGTCAAAACTGGCGCGGGCGGTAGAAGCACAAGGTATGTGTTGGTGCGCTAATTTAATCGTTTTTTTGTAAGCATTTTATTGATAAATAATATTATTCTTAGTCGTAATATGCACTTATTGCTATGGTATATTCTTAGTGTTTTCACTTTCAAAAGGCCTATCCGACGTGGAACAAGTTGGTATTTATGAAAAGCTTATTACTCAGCTGATAGATAAAAGCATTAATCGTGATGTGTTCTATTTAGGTGAACGGCCATTAGAGAGCGCTGAGGCTAGTGTTTGGCTGTCGAGGTTTTTGACCAAGATAATGGAGTGTGCCATTGGTGCAATCCCCAGCGGAGACAATCAACTTACCGAGCAAATCAGCTTGGCAAATAAGTTAGTGCTTTGGTTAAAAGATCATGTTCAAGATGATCAATTGATCACTGAAAACTTGCTCGATAGTAAAGGCCGTATATTGACGGCACTATTTGATAAAACAAATCCTATAGCTACAGACTTCCCAGCGTTTACTAAAGCTATCTACCCGCTAACAGGGTTAAGCCAAAGCGAGCTTTTTTGTGGTAGCAATGCCGGAATTTCTTTAGATACCGAATTAAAGCGCGAGATCCGCTCAGCAGACAAAATTTATTGGTTAGTGTCTTTTATTAAGTGGGCTGGCATTCGCATTTTTAAAAATGAACTTGAAGAGTTCACTCGAAGCGGCAAAACGCTGCGGATCATTACGACATCTTATATGGGGGCGACCGATGCTAAAGCAGTCGAGTTTTTAGCTAGCCTTCCTAACACAGAAGTTAAGTTGAGTTACAACACCAAGCGAGAGCGCTTGCATGCGAAATCTTATTTATTTCTGCGTGATACAGGATTTCACACTGGATATATCGGTTCATCCAACTTGTCCCATTCTGCGCTGACTAGTGGTCTTGAGTGGAATTTAAAAATAACCACCCAAGAAATCCCCCACATTATCGATAAATCCCTCAACACCTTTGAATCATATTGGCAATCAAGTGAATTTGAATCGTTTAATGGCGATATCAAAGCTAAAAACAAGCTTCATGAAGCATTACGTGAGGCTAAAGGTAGTTATACCGAAAGCAGCACCTTTCATTTTGATATCAAACCCTTTGCACATCAGCGAGAAATTCTTGAGCAGTTAAATGTTGAGCGTAGTATTCATCAGCGGTATAAAAATCTAGTCGTTGCGGCAACCGGCACCGGTAAAACGCTTATTTCAGCGTTTGATTTTTCACGTTTTTATAAACAGCATCCAGAAGCTAATTTCTTATTTGTGGCTCATCGACAAGAGATCCTTAAGCAAGCTTTATCTGCCTATCGTGGAGTATTGAAGAATAATCAGTTTGGTGAATTGTGGGTTGCTGAGCACAAACCTAATAGCTACCAGCATTTGTTTGCTTCGATACAAAGCTTAAATTTACAATTATCAAGTTTACCGCTCACCGCTGATTTCTATGATTATATTGTGATAGATGAAGTACATCATATTGCCGCTAATAGTTATCGAGGTTTGTTAGAACATTTCTCACCCAAGATTTTATTGGGGTTAACTGCCACACCAGAGCGCCATGACGGGCAAAATATTCTCGATGATTTTTGTGGGGTTATAGCCGCAGAAATTCGTTTGCCTGAAGCCATCAATCAGCGCTATTTATGCCCTTTTCAGTATTTTGCAATTGATGATGATACCGACCTTCGTAACATTAAATGGCATCAAGGGCGATATGATATCGCAGAGCTAAGCCATCTTTATACTCATAATGAACAGCGAGTTGCTCGCATTATTAGCAGCCTTAATGACACAGTCACTGACATTGGTCAGATAAAAGCTTTGGCGTTTTGTGTCAGTAAAGAACATGCAGAATACATGGCAAAGAAGTTTAACTTAGCCGGTATTAGCGCAGATATTCTTACGAGTGATAATAGTCATGAGAGGCAACAAAAACGCCAAAGTTTAATCAGCGGTCATGTGAACATTTTATGTGTTGTGGATATTTTTAATGAAGGTGTCGATATTCCAGACGTCGATACGCTTTTGTTTTTACGTCCAACAGAAAGCTTAACTATCTTTTTACAGCAATTAGGTCGTGGGTTGCGGTTAACTGATGACAAACAGTGCTGTACCGTATTAGATTTTGTGGGTAATTCACGTGATGAATATGACTTTTCGCAAAAGTTTAGGGCGCTGGTTGGTAAAACGAATCAATCGATTAAAGACGAGATCAACAATGACTTCCCGCATTTGCCATTAGGGTGTCGGATTGAGTTAGAAGAGCAGACTCAGGCAATGATTTTGCGAAATATTAGCCGTGCAACCATGAATGCTAGCAGGTTGCGACAGCTCATTAATAATTTTCAGCACCAAAGTACATTAACCTTAACCTTGGCTCATTTTTTACGCTTTAACCCGAATGTTAATTTAGAGGATATCTATAAGCTAAAAATGAGCTGGCTAGAACTCGTTGATAGTGAAAATAAAAATCAAATTAATGAGCCAAATTTAGATGTTAGTCTGGCTAAAGCGTACTATCGTGCGATAAATAATCACTTGCTCGGCTGCAGTTCTATCTCATATTTACAGTTTTTAAAGCAGTTAATTATTGATAACTTCAGTTTTGAAGAAAATGATGCTACCCAGTGCCAATTTGCACTAATGTGCCATTACAATTTTTGGGATAAATCCGGTACCGAGCTAGGCTTTACAAACCTTAAGCAAAGCTTAGTTGCGTTGAGGAATACTCAATTACAAGCAGAGCTGCTAGATGTCATATCGTTACTTATCGATCGCATTCATCATCGCGAATTTGAAATGAATATCCCCGCACTAGAAGCCTTAAAAGTGCATTCAAGATATACCAGAGAGCAGATCCTAGCCGCCAGTGGTGCAAGTTCTTTTGAGAGAAAATCAACCGCAAGGGAAGGTGTTTTAGTTCTTAACGATCTTAATGTTGAATTACTTTTTGTTACTTTGAAAAAGTCAGTCAAACAATTTTCATCAACGACTATGTATCATGATTATGCGATTAATGAATCACTATTTCATTGGCAATCTCAAAATAGTGCAAGACCAGAGTATGGCAGGGGCTTAGGCTATATTGAGCAAGCAAAAATGGGTCGTAAGTTAATCTTATTTGTGCGTGAGCAAGCGAAAGATGAGAACGGTCGCACCATGGGCTTTGTTAATTTTGGTGAGGTGGTTTATATGGCTCACACTGGGGCACAACCCATGAATATCACCTGGAAATTAATGACGCCCATACCTGATGCAATGTGGCATGAAGCTGCAAAATTAGCAGTAGGATAAGCCGATCATATCGGTATCGGCAGCTGTTGAAAACAGGATGTTTTCTCCAAGTCACATGGATGGGTTTACTGTGTATCGTTTTAGGAAGTATGTTGATATTTGGGATATTTCGTTTTAATAACTTCAACAGTATTTAAGTCTTATTAACTTAGAGCGAAACTGTTTGGGGTTATTATTTGGGGTGTATTCAGTCATGCTTCATCATTATTGAGGATTATATACTCAAATGTAATCCTGTCGTATCTTATTTAAATTAAAGTGGGTTTAAAAATTATATGTAAATAGTCAGTAAAAAAGGAATTGATGATGTCTATATAAGTCTTCAAATAGAGTTAAAAATCAAACTCTGAGTTTATCGCACCTTAGAAAAATTTGGGGAAGTGAACAAAATGTAAGCGACAAACTATTAAGTGAAGTGGCTGAGGAGTTGAATTCTAACGTTAATATGTGTCAACTCAATACAGAATTAAGAATGTGTCACTTTATTGCTCAAGTGATGCATGAAGTTGGAGGTAAATTCAACTTAGAGGAGAATCTTAATTATAGTGAAATGGCTTTGATATCTACATTCTCACACTATGGACGAACTCCTTCAGATGCAAAAAATCACGCATATAACAGGGCTACTAATAAAAAAGCAGATATCGAAGCAATTGCAAATCATGCATATGCGAACCGAATGGGTAATGGCAGTGTAGAGTCTGGTGACGGCTGGAAATATAGAGGTAGAGGTATGCTTCAATTAACCGGAAAATCCAATTATATTTCAATGAAAACAAAACATAATAACTTGTGGAGTGCAAGTGTCGATTTTGTTGCTAACCCCGATTTATTGCTACAACCCAAGTTTGCAGTAAGATCTGCTCTAATATTCTGGCTTGAACATCAGCTTTATAAAAAAGCAGATATAGGGGCAAGTCGAATGGTTACGGATAGTATAACTAAAGTCATTAATAATAAGACAACAAGTTACAGCGAGCGTCATGATAATTTAACTGATTTATTAAAAAGGAAGGTATTTAAAGATGTTTTTTAATAAAGCTCTCTGTTTTTTTATAGTTTTTTTAACTTCATTTTCACTAAATGCAAATGAGTTCAGATTATCTGAGTGGACTGACCAAGAGTATTTATTACATTCTCCCACAGAAGGAGCTGCTGAAGTAATCATAGACCGCCAGGCGTCAAACGATTTGCAGTTAATTGCTGTTCTACATGTTAGATGCGGAGGAATAGATTTCAGAGTGCCAGTCATTAAGGGGAATTTTGAAACAGGAGTTAGTAGTGCGGAATATTTGGAGTATGTCATCTTTAAATATGAAAATAAGATATATTCACCAATAAAATCAATTAGTTCATACTATGTTATCCCAAGTGATAAAAATGAGTCTGTAAAACCTCATTTTTTAGAGTTTGAAACACAGAATACGACAAGCGGTTTTTGTAAATATATAAATAACAAGAGCGAATATGACAATCCTATTTATATTCAAAGCGATAAGTGACATTTTCTGCATTTTTCGATTCAAATTATAGCTCAAATGCTCACTTTTTTTGTGGGGGATGTTTGGCATTAAATTCAGTTTTGCTTTAAAGCAGACTTGTTCTAGCCTAAATATATTCGCTTTTGCGATTGGTCAAGACCGGATGTTTTCGTCAAGCCCCCATGGATGGGTTTACGGCATGTTGCAGAGGATGATGTGGTTGGCGGGTTAATTCATAAACCCGCTGATAATCGACTTGCTCATTTTTGTTTTGGCCTAAGTAAATTCGGTTTTAATATTTAAGGTCTTAGCGTTTTTAGGTTCTTAATGATTAAAAACAACAATGGCAGCCATATTGGCTGCCATTTTTATTGCTGCTAGTGAGTCACTAGCAGTTTATCACTCTAGTTCTTAGCCCAAAGCTCAAAGCCAAAATGTTCGCTGAGATTAGTTAATAGCCATCGATATAAAGTAACCAACAAATGTGGCGGTTACTACACCAATAAAGCCTGGAATAATAAAGCTGTGGTTGAGTACGTATTTACCAATATGGGTGGTGCCTGTTCTGTCAAAACTAATTGCGGCTAAATCGCTTGGGTAGAATGGGAAAAAGAAGTAGGCATAACACGCGGGCAGCACGCCGATTAATACCGGTGCAGGGATGCCAAGTGAAAAACCTAGTGGCAGCATAATGGTTAATACCGCAGCCTGGCTTTTTAAGAAGATCGATGACACAAACATCGCGATAGCAAATGTCCATGGATACACGCTGACAATGTCGCTTACCGCGCTCACCAAATAGGTTTTATGGTGCTCAATAATGGTGTCACTCATCCATGCGATACCAAAAATGATAATGACCGCTGTCATACCCGCGGTGAACACGTTACTGGTGACAATTTTTTTCGGTGATATATTGGTGGCGAGTAAAATTATCCCACCGACAGACAGCATCATAAACTGAATTGCTACCGACATTTTTACGCCATCTGGCAGTATTTGCTTACTAAACATTGCCACCATGATAACGGCAAAGATACCGAGTAAAAATACTGTTAAGCCTTTCTTTGCCGTTGATTCTGCCTGTGGCGTTTGCACTTCATCCGCTTTGGGATCGGTTAATGATTCACGAAACTCATCATCTGTTAAACGTGCCTGAAACTCTTCATCTTTATCTAAATCTTTACCGCGCTTTAAGCTCCAGGCACACGCCACTAGCAAGCCTGTTAGTGTGGCGGGAATGGTCACCATGAGTACATCAAGTAAGTTAATATCAAGATTGTTATCAACGGCGGTGGCAAGCACTACGGCAGCGGCGGCAGCAATAGGGCTGGCGGTAATGCCCATTTGTGATGCCACAGTTGCCATGGCTAATGGGCGTTCAGGGCGGATACCTTTCTTGTATGAAACATCATAAATAACAGGAAGCAGGGGATAAACGGAGTGGCCAGTGCCGACCAGTACGGTTAACGAATAGGTACACAGTGGGCCTAAAAAAACGATGTGTTCAGGGTGTTTGCGTAACAGCTTTTCAGCAAATTTGACCAACAACTTTAAACCGCCAGTGGCCTCTAATGTTGCAGAGGCTGCGACTACGGCCAGAATAATTAACATGACGCTGACTGGCGGTGAGCCTGGGGCAATGCCAAATACAAAAGCGAGTACTGAAACACCTAACCCGCCCAATAAACCAAAGGCGATTCCGCCGTGGCGAATACCAACAAATATCACCGCTAATAACAGCAGCATGTGTACATAAAACATCGTGTTCTCTCCCCATGTAGGTCGTTATTATTTTTAGCCTTTTGAAGTTATCTCACTCTCTCTTTGAGGTTCGTGATTTAACTCAAGCTATTGAATGGGATGTGAAGATAAATGTTTAAAACGTGAACAACATTCTATACAAGCGCATATATTGTGTTGTGGCACTTCTGTTGGGGAGGGGAAATGGAATTGGCCGTGCAGGTTTTGCTGTCACCAACACTGGTTTTTACGGTCGGCTTTTATATTCACACGGCTAATAAAACGGTCGCGCCGTAAAATGGCCAGTGAATAATAGCTGAGTTAACATTGGTCAGAATTGAACAATTGCGTTAAATATCATTGTTGTATGGATAAATGACTAATGAATTAAGCTATGAAGTTATTTTGAGGATGATTCTTGAAAGCATGCAAAAAAGTTATTCGCCTCATTTTTTGAGGCGAATAACCAAGATCACAATGTTATGTTTGGCTGATGTATAGACACCATTTTTAACTCGATAATCTAATTGGTTAATCTTGAAATTTAGCTACTAGCCGCAATCCATCAGGATCAGGCGTGTTGTCATTTGGCACCCATTGACTTAAGCAAGTCGCATCAATTGCGCCTGATACACAGTTATCTGTAAGGGTATTTAAAAACGTTACCAACTGTGTGACTTGTTCGTTGGTTAAATCGAGATTTTCAATCTGGCCTGGTATGCCTGCGATTCTGTCGCTGGCTAATTTATCTAATGCCTCTAGGGTATTTGGCATCAGATCATTACTTTGTATGCCCATTTGACTCACATTATCAGATAAGGCGTAGTTAGTTACTGCTGATTCTACGTTAAGGTGATGACGAACCACAGCTTCCAACGATTGATAAGCTCCACTGTGGCCGTAAGGTGATGTAACTGCGACATTTAATAATGCTGGAGTTCTAAATGCAAACTTATCAGCCTCTTGTTTGGTGACCCTAAAACGACCTAAATCATTAGTGCCAGTGACACCATCGCCTTTGCCTCGACCAATTTGTGGTATTGCTATGTTGTGGTAATTCTCATCGGTAAAGAAATCGCCGCTGTGGCAACTGGCACAATTGGCACCGCCATCTGCTGAAGTGGCAAAAAATAACTTCGCCCCTTTCTTAGCATCTAAGCTTATAGCGTCATCTTCACCTTTTACAAACGAATTCCAAGGGCTATCGACAAATACTTGAGAACGCTCATATTCACCAATAGCATTGAATATATTTGCTTGAGTAATGAGTTCTTCAGCTGTGCCATTTTCATCTTGTAAACCAACTCTAAATGCCTTTAACCATTCATTGGTAGGCAGATCATCGTTATCTCCGCGAAGTCGTGTTACTAAATAATCACGGATCCCCTCGTTATTTAGTGCACCTTTTTTGTGTCCTTTCATCTCTTCATTGGACGTCACAGGGAAGCTAGCTTGACTAGCTGCTAAATTAATCGCTTTAAGGTCTGGAGTGCTACTATTCGGTGAATCTGGAGTCAAAATTTGGGTGCCAGTGCCATTAGTACCAATATTACCTTCAATACTTTCGATACGGCCATCGTGAAATATTGCCTTGTCATATAAACCAATATTAAAAGTTGTTGGTGCATTGCGTGGCACAGTTGGTCCACCATCAAATGCGGTTCCAGCAGAACTGTGTTCACGGCCAGATCCTAATAGCAGTGGTTCGACAGATTCAACACCTATTGATAATGCCAGTTCATCTCCGCCGCCTAATACCGGGTGATGGCAACTCACGCATGCGACATCCATTTCACCACTCAATGCTTGGCTGAAAAATAATTGCATTCCAAGTGTCACAATTGGAGAGTCGACTTGTGGCAAATCGCGTCCTACTGCAGGTTCACCCGTTAAGGATTGCACCTCAATTATACTTCGTAAATCTGTGGTTAATTTTATACTTTCAATGGCAACAGGGTCTTGTGCTGTATCTTTACAGCCCACAAGCAACAATCCACAAATAAGGGCAACAAATGAGAGCGTAAATTTAGTAGACATACTTTTCCTTTAACTTAGCAATGTGCATTGGAATTCGTACGTGAGTATGGCCCTATTTAACATTTACGCATCATTTATTTAACTATTTGTTATCATTGTGGGTAGGTATTATTAATTAGTAGAGTAAAAGCCAGACCATTTCGATTCATTTGAGTGGCCAGCGTTAGCATGGATGATTATTACTTTAAAAATCCATTGAGGCGCACTGTATTGGAGCATTACTGCTAGTGCGACATCAGCAGCCAGCCTCTGATGTTAAAAGATCATTATCTGATAAGGCTTTGGAAGGTGTAGTAAAAGGCGGTAAGTCAAATATGTCGAGAAGCCCCCCGTGATCACAGTGAAGTCACGGGGGGAAGTTACTATTGTTTAATTGCCTGATGTTCGACCATTTGGTTGTAGCTAAAGCCAGTGATTTGATTTTTATTATTACGGGTAAATTTAAGAATTAAATCTTGATGCTGCTTTATAACATATCCGTCAATGAGTAACTTATCACCCTCTATGCTGAGCAGTTTAGATGTAAAACCATTCTCTTCTTTGGGGATTGGTGAGGAGTTTTGAATGCCTTTAATTTTTCCATCTTTATCGAAAAAGACCGACATATCTACAATGCCTTTTTCAAAAATTAGTCGCTGCTGGATCTCATCATTATCAATACTTTTTGAAAAGCTATAGTGATTTTCTAAAGCGCCAAGTTCTGCTTCTAATTGCTGCCAAAACCCTTGAAAAACATCGAGCGGTGCAGAGGCCATTTGTTCATCAAAAATTTCAGCTAATTTAGTTAACTCATTGGTATTAAGCAGGTTAAATAATTTTGTGGCTGTGTCAGTGAGTTGATCTGGTGGTAGGTGAGTCACTTGCGCTAAGTTATATAATGTCCAATTTTTTAAGCCAATGGTGTTAATTTTCAAAGTATTATCTTTGAGTGTTATCGCTATTTGATGGTCATCATCAAACGCATAACGGCCTACATATTGCTGTAAATCTAGGGTGTTATTGCTTACTAAAGACACTATATCGGGCGTTTTATGGGCTAACAAAATCCCTGAAACTTGTTGAATAATTTTTTTTCTCATATCAATTGAGAGGTCAATATTACTAACATTATGTACATGATTCATATATATAATAATGGTTATATTTTGCTCTGGAAGGTAAATAAAATCTGCTACTGTGCCTGCAGTTGCACCATCATGGCGATAGGCTTTTTGACCCCATAATGTTGTCATTTCCATGCCATAACCATAAAACTCATTATTTCTTCTCAAATCCACAGGGTTAGAGAGTAAATAATCAAACTTCTTGTCTTTGAATATTTTATGGGCATTCATTGCATCTACCCATTTGAACAAATCTCCTGTGGTTGAATAAAGGCTTGCTGCACCGACTAACCAACTGTTGTCTATTTTAGTGGTGTGTACTTTGTCGGAACCTATGCCGCTATAGCTCTCGACTAACAGCGGGCTATTGTCAGGTCTGGATGCACTAGTATTTTTCATGCCAGCAGGTTCGAAAAGGTAGGTTTTTAGGTAATCAGCGTAAGTTTTTCCTGATGCTCGCTCAATAATGTCAGCTAATAAAATATAGCCAGTATTGGTGTATTCATAACGGCTGCCTGGTTCAAATGAGTTAGGCAGATCTTTAAAGCTATCAATTAATGATTTCTTTGTTACAGGTAAGGTTTTCTCGTGCATGAGTGGATCATTATCACCGTCAATACCTTTACCCGTATCCATAGGATCTGGAATACCGGCAGTATGAGTTAACAGTTGGTAAATAGTCGCTTTTTGACCCACTTCATTTTGATAATAGGGTAGGTATGTCGCTATGGGGTCTGCTAATGATAATTTACCTTGTTGGGCTAATAATAATATGGCGCTAGCGGTAAATTGCTTTGAAATTGAACCTATTGCAAATACTTTATCACTATCATTGTTAACTTCAGTTTTTACATTCGCGGATCCATAACCCCGGCTATAAATAATTTTATCGTCTTTTTTAATCGTTATTGCACCATTAAAACGACCAAGTTGCTCATATGAAGCCATTAATTTTGAAATTTCGGTTACGTCATATTCATTTTCGTTAGCTTGGACATGGCTTATTAAACCCAAGGTTAGAATTATAATGGCTATATTTTTAATATTCATTTGATCACCTAAAACCCATACTATGTACATTGCATTGCTAGGTAGTCTAGTTCAATAAATTATACATAGCAATACAATGTACGTAGTTAAATTTATTTGGCATAGTAATCATGGAGTTTAGATGATATGTTCATCAAGTGACCTAGGTTATCTTCGATTAATAACAACATTTTTAAAGTAATACCGAACAGAAATTGCAATGGTATGTATATCGTTTTACTATGTAGGCATGATTAAATTATTAAAGATAACTGTGCCATGCTTTCTGATCAGATCATTGACCGATGGTTGCCTCAATTTCGTAAAGGTTTACTAGAATTTATTATCTTATTAAAGTTAAAACAAAACATGAGTTATGGTTACGAAATAGCGTCGGAGATTAAAAATCTTACTTCAATAGAAGTCGCCGAAGGAACGCTTTATCCGTTACTTAACCGTTTAAAGCGTGATGGATTAGTTCAAACAGAATGGAAAACAGCCGAGGTTGGTACACCACGTAAGTATTACCAAATTACCGACGCTGGTATTGAGACTTTAGATAAAATGAAAGTAATTTGGACTAATACGCATAGCTCAGTGCTAAAAATGGTGATGCAATCATGACACATCAATTTCCTATTAAAAGTGAAACATCTAAAAAATTATGGAGTAACTTTGAGCGCGAACTTAATCACAAGTTAGCACCTTTATCGGTAAGTGAAAAAGATGATATTAAGATGGAAATTTTAAGCCATCTATATGAGTCAGCTTTAAATGATGGCGCTGAAAGTGAAGAAAAAAGAATTATTAATGCTATTGACCGTTTAGGTGAGCCTGATTTATACCTGACACCATTAATTTCAGATATTTTGCATGCGCAAAGTGTCGCTAAAGGGCACCCCAAAGCGATATTAAAAAGCTTATTACAAATTACTCAAAAAAGCTTATTACACTTGTCTTTAACTGCTATTTTTGGCTTTGGATATTTTATTTCATTTATCTTTTTTATTATGGGAATAATGCATATATTCAACCCTGAAGTTGGCATTTGGCTGGATAATAATGGTGGGTTGCTATCACTCTCTTTTTCTCATCAAGATAATGCAACTCAATGGCTGCCTGCGCAGTTTTCATTTATCGCCATTTTAGCTAGTGTTTTTGCCTATTGGGGTTTAAGTAAACTATTGTATCTGTTGTTTTTTAAACCTAAGGTTAATAAACAGAGCTCCTATTAGTGCGCCTGCGCGTTTTTCAACGCTATTATCTAAAAACAAAACCTTTAAGTGATTAATTTTAATCGGCTGTAGCTTAAGCATTGGTCATCAACACGTAGAAAAATGAGGTGAAGGTAAAGTGTCATCTAAAGTGCGTTGCGATCAAACTTTTTGGTTGTAGCGCCAACGGAAGGACAAGTAGGGGAAAATGCTTCCCAGATTTATTTGTAGTGCAGATCCTAGTTTAATTTAGTCACCAATTTTGACGTAACAATAGTAAACCATCAAACTCCTGCAAAAACATAAAACCCAGCAAATGCTGGGTTTTATTGGTCATTTTTAGCCTGTTAAAACAGGCTAAAAATTTATTCTACGTTCTGGATCTGCTCGCGCATTTGCTCAATCAATACTTTTAATTCTACAGCGGCAGAAGTGATTTCTGCACTGATTGATTTAGACGCTAGGGTGTTTGATTCGCGGTTAAACTCTTGCATCATAAAGTCTAAACGGCGACCTTCGCTGCCACCTTTTTTAAGAATGCGGCGAGCTTCTGCTACGTGAGCTTCAAGACGGTCCATTTCTTCGGCGACATCTTGCTTTTGCGCCAATAACACCATTTCTTGTTCGATACGGGCTGGATCTAATTCGCCTGCGATATCGGCTAAGCGGTTAGTCAGTTTGTCGCGTTGATACTGCATGACGGTTGGCATGTGGTCACGCACAACCTTTACTTGTTCCATTACACCGTCTAAACGGGTAAGTAACATGTCTTTAATGGCTTCACCTTCACGGCCGCGCGCTTCGATAAACTGATCGATAGCACTGTCAAACGCGATCATTAAATCGGCACCGATGCTATCCATATCTTGTTCTGCAGCGGACAGCACGCCAGGCCAACGCAGCACATCAGTTAAGCTGAGTTCACCTTGTCCTGCTTCTTGTTTTAACCAGTTTGCAGCACTTAACAACTGCTTTGCTAGCGCTTGGTTCAGCTGTAATTCATTACTGCTGTTGTCGGCAAGTTCATAACGTAAATTAACTTCGATTTTGCCACGATTCAGGCGTTTACGTAAGCGGTCACGTAAGACAGGTTCAAAGCTGCGAAACTGCTCAGGTAGGCGCAGGTAGGTTTCTAGGTAGCGCTGGTTGACTGAGCGGATTTCCCATGAGGCGGTGCCCCATTGTGCTTTGTGCTCGATACGAGCGTAGGCTGTCATGCTTTGGATCATGGAGTGTCCTGTTATGTTATTACGCGAATGTGGAGTGATTATAGCCGTTTTAGCCAACCGGATTAAAGGATTAGTCGATAGATTTGTGGCTTATCGCTGCTTAGCATGGCATCTAACGGCGTGAAGCTCTATAATATGGGCTCAAATCTGATATGAATTCGACTACAGGACTTTTCATGCGCCCAAGTAACCGTACACCAGCTCAAACTCGCCCTATCACTATTACGCGTTCTTTTACTGCACATGCTGAAGGCTCTGTTTTAGTTGAGTTTGGCGACACAAAAGTATTATGTACTGCCAGTTTCACTGAAGGCGTTCCGCGTTTTCTTAAAGGCCAAGGCCAAGGTTGGGTAACTGCTGAATATGGTATGTTACCGCGTTCAACTCATAGCCGTATGGACCGTGAAGCAGCTCGTGGTAAGCAGTCTGGCCGTACCCAAGAAATTCAACGTTTAATTGGCCGTGCATTACGTGCCGCTGTAGACATGAAGTTGTTAGGTGAAAACACCATCGTTATCGATTGTGACGTTATTCAAGCTGATGGTGGTACGCGTACTGCGGCTATTACTGGAGCTTGTGTCGCATTAGTTGATGCACTTAATTGGGCTCGTGGTAAAGGCATTATTAAAGCTAACCCACTTAAGTTTTTAATTGCTGCTGTTAGTGTGGGCATTTATAAAGGCGAAGCGATCAGTGATTTAGAATACATTGAAGACAGCGCTGCAGAAACTGACATGAACGTTGTGATGACTGAAACGGGTAAAATTATTGAAATTCAAGGTACTGCAGAAGGCGAGCCATTTAGCCATGAAGAGTTACTTGAGTTGTTAGTGTTAGCTAAAAACAGTATTCGCGAAATTGTCGATGTGCAAAAAGCTGCGTTAAGTTAATATGCTGTTGAAAAATGAGGACCGATTACGGTCCTTTTTTTTAGTCTAAAATTTGATGAAAGAGGAATAACCGTGAAAGCCTATCAACGCGAATTTATTGAGTTTGCTTTAGCCCGCCAAGTATTACGTTTTGGTGAGTTTACCCTTAAATCTGGCCGTACGAGCCCGTACTTTTTTAATGCCGGATTATTCAACACGGGTAAAGACTTAGCGCGTTTAGGCCGCTTTTATGCTGCGGCGTTAATGGATTCGGGTATTGAATTCGATTTGTTATTTGGCCCAGCGTATAAAGGTATTCCGATTGCGACTACTACGGCTGTTGCCTTGTGTGATCATCACGATGTGGATATTCCTTATTGCTTTAACCGTAAAGAAGCCAAAACCCACGGCGAAGGTGGCAGTTTGGTGGGCAGCGAGCTAAAAGGCAAAGTGATGTTGGTGGACGATGTGATCACTGCTGGTACGGCTATTCGTGAATCGATGGAGATTATTAATGCCCACAATGCCCAACTTGCGGGCGTGTTGATTGCACTTGATCGCCAAGAGAAAGGCAAAGGCGAGTTGTCGGCGATTCAAGAAGTTGAACGCGATTTTGGCTGCCAGATTGTGTCGATAATTACGCTTGCTGATTTAATCAGTTACTTATCTGAAAAGCCGGGTATGGAAGCAGAACTTGCTTCAGTTAGCGCTTATCGTGAGCAATACGGGATTTAGTCTTTTTAACCATGAATACAAAAACGCAGCCCCTAGATTATTAAATTAGGTGGCTGCGTTTTTATTGGCGTTGTGTTTACACACATTATTTTACTTGGTGTAAAAACTCGGCGCGGGTTGCAGGGTTTGATTTAAAAATACCACCCAATGCAGTGGTCGTGGTCGAGCTGGTTGAGTCCATTACGCCGCGAGATTTTACGCAGTAATGTACCGCATCCATTTTTACTGCTACGTCTTTGGTTTCAAGTAATGTTTGCAGCGCCACTAACACTTGTTGGGTTAGGCGCTCTTGCACTTGTGGGCGCTGGGCAAAAAATCGCACGATACGATTGATTTTAGACAAGCCAATAATTTTGCTACGGGGCAAATAGGCCACAGTGGCAAAGCCATCAATGGTCACTAGGTGATGTTCGCAGGTGCTGGTAAGACTGATGTCTTGTACGCGGACCATTTCATCAACACCCATTTTGTTTTCGATAACCGTGATCTTAGGGAAGTTTTCGTAATCAAGCCCTGAGAAAATTTCGTCGACATACATTTTAGCAATGCGGCGTGGAGTATCAGCCAAGCTGTCGTCGGTTAAGTCGAGTGACATTAAGGTCAAAATTTCACGCATATGGTGTTCAATTTTGACTTTACGTTGTTCAGGCGTGGAAGTTTTTGGCAACATCGGGGTTTCTAGCCCACGGTCTTTTAGTGCTGCTTGTACTTTTATTGCGGCTTCACTGAGTGCCATATATCCTCCAACTACTCAATATCACTGTTTATATGAGTGTACGTTAATACCCACTTGGGTGCCCGTTAAGGGACGAGGAGAATAACGCGATTTGCGCTAAATTAATACTACGGGTAACAAAAAAGCCGACCCTTTTAGTCAGGTATCGGCCTTTTGTGGTTAAACGTTTAAGTTATAACTACTTTACGTTTAGGTTTTCTTTGATGAATTTGAGTGTGATTTCGTAATATTTTGCTCGGTTTTCGGCGTTAAAAAAACCATGGCCTTCCTTTTTCCATATCTCTTTTTGGAATGGGTAGTTGGCTTGATTTAACGCTTTTTCCATTGCTTCAAATTGCTCAATAGGCGCGCGCTCATCTTCTTCACCATGAATTAATAACACTTTTGCTTTCAGTTTATTAACATTGTGAGTTGGCGACATTTCACGAAGGCGTTGGATATCAGTACCTAACACTTCTTCCAAGTATGCTTCTCCTCCATAAGATTCAGGAACATCACCGGTTTTATACATTTGTTCTAAATCATAAACACCGGCAACGCCTACTGCGCATTTGAACATATCTGGCGCGAGCATTGGGCTCATTAGCGCTGAGTATCCACCAAAACTGCCGCCAGAAATACACACTCTATCTTTGTCGGCATAACCCTGATCGATAACATATTGGGTCGCATCGATAATATCGTATTGAATTTTGCTTCCCCAAGCCAAGTAGCCTGATTCTTCAAATGCTTTACCGTACCCACCCGAACCGCGGAAGTTAACTTGTAATACGGCAATGCCATTTTGTGCTAATAGCTGGTTTTCAGAGTTGAATACCCACAAGTCGCGCGGGCCATGTGGGCCGCCATGGGGGTTAACCACTAGAGGCATGTTTTTATGCTCTTTTATGCCACGAGGTAGGGTTAAATAACCATGAATCGTCACACCATCACGGTTAGTAAAGCTGATGGGACGTACTTCAGACATGTCGCTAGGGTCTAGCGCAGCATTTTCAGCGAACAAGAATTTAAGTTTGAGTTTTTTACGGTCAAATAAATAATAGTCACCAGAGTTTCTGTCATTCATTGCCATAACAATAAGGGTATTACCGTCAATAGTTTCACTGACGATACGAATACGGTGATCAGGAATTGCAGCCATTAGCTGTTGCAATGCTTTGGCTTTGGCACTCTCAGTGTCGACAAATTGATACTCAGGATATCCGTTTTCAAACTCTACCGCGTAAAGGGTGTTTGTTTGGTCACTTACCCATGTCATAAATGGATCGACAACATCATGTTGGATGATTTTTTTATGTTTAGCTGTAGCGAGTTCGACTTCATAGATAGCGCTAGTCGCGCCTTCACCATGAGCAATAGCATAAATCGATTTGTTGTCTTCGGTGAACGAAAGAGGGTAGAAATCGGTTAGTCCGCCTTTAATTCTCTCAGCATCAACCCATTCATCATTTTCATAGTAGAAGAGTTGATCATTGTTTTTCTTGTCTCTGGCAAAACTAAAGCGCACGTTTTCATTGTTATCAACTAAGAAACCTGCATTTGCGACCGGTGATGTGGTAAGGCGTTTTCGTTTACCTGAGTAAACATCGACGCGATAAACTTCTGTATATGTATAATTCTGCTTATTCCAAGGGTAAGCCATTACAAGGATATCGTCTTTATCATCCTTTAAAGTATCTAATACGAATGCAGTCGCTTGAATCCCCCCATTACTTTTTATTTTTGTACTTGCTGATGTATCACTGTTGTAACCAAATAGGTATTTTGATTTGCTGCCGTCAAAATTGACTGCCAATAGTTCACCGTAGTAATCGGACACTTCACGTTGAGCATGTTTATAGAGTTTTTGTAACACAACCCTTTCTTCATTGACCCAATAATAACTGCCCACTTCTTCATCGCCACTGAATTTAACCGCATACGTTGGCTTCATCGATTCAAGGTTAAGGATGAGCAAAGTGCGTTTTTCATCTTCGATTAGGATCACACCAAGGTGCTTACCATCGGGTGAAATTTTAACGCCAGAAAACTCTGAATCAGCACTAAAGTCTTTAATTTGTGGAGCAGCAAAAGTGTGGGTGGTAAATAGAACGAGCAAACAACATGTGAGGTATAAAATGCGCAGCATAAATACAGTCCGTGTAATTAATGTTAAAAATGTAACGGTATTGTATTTTATCTGAGTTTTTGGGGCAAGAGTTGTCGACTAATTATTCAGCAGAATTAGGTGGATATAGGTTTTAATTGATTTAACATCTAGGGCTACATGTTAACAGCATACAGCCCTAAAGACGGTTAACTTCTCAACAACTGTTGCTGAATAAAGGTCCACTGTTCATCAAAGTGTTGGGTTGGCTTTTGTTTAAATTCACTGCGGACAAATTGTGAAATTCTGCCTTCAGCAAAGGCGAGTAACAAGTTAGCCAGAATGGCTTCATCGATATTAAAGCCTACGCCTTCACGTAAGGTTTTTTCTCGTAGAATTTGTTTGATTTGGGTTTCTATTTTTGCAAAAAGCACATCGATACGACTGCGTAAACGTTCGTTTTCACCCAACAACGCATCGCCATTTAATACTCGCGAGATCCCTGGGTTACGTTCAGAAAATACCAATAATAAGTGCAGCACTAATTGGCAGCGAACCATAGTGTCTTTTTCTTCGTCCATGATGATGTTTAAACGCGATAATATAGCATCTTCAATAAACTCAATTAAGCCTTCGAACATCCGTGCTTTGCTAGGAAAGTGTCGATAGAGTGCGGCTTCAGATACACCCACTTCTGCGGCCAGTTTGGCGGTAGTTATACGTTGACCAGGGCTGGTTTCAAGCATTTGTGCTAAGCATTGTAAAATATGCTCACGGCGATTTATTTTAGGGCTTTCAGCCATTATCTGTTCCTTGGCTCAGTGACTACTTGAAAAGGTTATTTGGTGCCTGAGTGACCAAATCCGCCTTCTCCACGATCTGAGCTATTAAACTCATCCACTAGGGTAAATGCTGCCTGTACAACGGGTACAAACATCAATTGGGCTAAACGGTCGCCTATTTCGAGTGTGAATGGTTTATCACTTCGGTTCCAACATGACACCATTAATTGCCCTTGATAATCGGAGTCTATTAATCCGACTAAATTGCCTAAAACGATACCATGCTTGTGGCCCATGCCTGAGCGCGGCAAAATTACCGCCGCAAGGCTGGGGTCGGCAACATGAATAGCGATACCGGTTGGAATTAATACCGTTTGACCAGGTTCAATCACCATAGTCGCGTCGGTCATGGCGCGTAAGTCCATGCCTGCACTACCTGAAGTTGCGTAGCCGGGTAATGGAAATTCACTGCCAATACGCGAGTCGATAATTTTTAGTTCAATGGGTGTTTTCATGATTTTTTTAGTTGTTGTTTTATCAATGTAAGTAATTGGCGCGCTAGAGTCAGTTTATCTGTTGCCGGCAGTTGTTGGCTGCCATCTTGCCAGAATACCTGTAGTGCATTGCTATCGGCATTAAAGCCTAAGCCTTGAATAGAAACATCGTTGGCGGCAATCATATCAAGCTTTTTGCGCTGTAGTTTGCCGCGAGCGTATTGTTCGACATCGTTTGTTTCTGCAGCAAAACCGACCGTAAAAGGTCGGATAGCGTGCTGAGCTACCGCGGCTAAGATATCAGGATTTCGTACCAGCGCAAGTTGCATTTGTTCAGCCGATTTTTTGATTTTTTGATCCGCGACAGCAGCAATTCGATAATCAGCCACAGCCGCGCAGCCGATAAAAATATCATGTTGTTCAACTTGGCCCATTACAGCTTCGAGCATCTGCTGCGCTGAATCAACATCAATACGCGTGACACCTGGAGGCGTGGCTAAATTGACTGGACCAGAGACTAATGTCACCTTGGCGCCCATTTCAGCCGCTGCTTGCGCTAATGCATAACCCATTTTCCCTGAGCTGTGATTCGATATATATCGCACTGGATCTATGGCTTCACGTGTTGGGCCCGCAGTTATAAGCACGTTATGGCCGCAGAGTGATTTAGGGCCAAAAAATTGCACTAATTGTTCTGCCATCGCAGTGGGTTCTTGCATTCTGCCTGGGCCGACTTCACCACAGGCTTGATTACCAGATGCTGGCTGCCAGATGATGAGGCCTTTACGGGCTAAATTGGCTAGGTTTTCTTGAGTGGTGATGTTTTGGTACATCTGTTGATTCATTGCTGGGCATACAATAACAGGCGCACTGGTGGCTAAACAGGTGGTGGTTAGTAAGTCATTCGCCATACCTGCATTGATACGTGCAATTAAATTAGCTGTAGCAGGTGCTAATAGAACAACGTCAGCCCAACGAGCGAGTTCGATATGACCCATAGCCGCTTCTGCTGCGGGATCGAGTAAATCAGAGGCTACTGGGTTGCCAGAGAGCGCTTGTATGGTCAATGGGGTAATAAACTCCATGGCGCTTTGGGTCATAATGACACGTACGTCTGCGCCACGCTCTTTCAAGCGGCGAATAAGGTCTGCACTTTTGTAAGCGGCAATACCGCCACCAATTCCGAGTAATACTTTTTTATTTGTCAGCATGATGCACATTATCCGACTCAAATCTAATTTCGGCTAACAATATCACAAACCTGTGACAAGTTACGTAGATCCAATCTCAAAAATATCGACCATACTGTGTAATTGATTCGAACTCTTTTTGAAAATGACAGTGACCGCTTATTGATGCTGTGATGGGTGATTGTTTTGTGACTAGAGTCGATTGAGTACGCGAAGTGTAATGCCACATTGAATATAAGGGACATTCATGGGAATTAAAGATTGGCCACAAGGAGAAGGGCCGCGAGAAAAATTATTGCTCAAGGGTGCAGGGCATCTTTCGGATGCAGAATTGCTCGCGGTAATATTACGTAATGGTCTGGCAGGTCAAAATGCGGTGGATTTAGCCCGAAACATGATTCATCAGTTTGGTGGTTTGCGCAGTTTATTGAGTGCACCTAAAAGCCAAGTCTGTAAATTAGCCGGTGTTGGACCGGTAAAATATGCTCAATTACAGGCTGCAGCGGAAATTTCTAAGCGAATTGCGCATGAAAATCTACAAAGAGGACAAATTTTGATAAATCCTGATTTAACTCGGGACTATTTAATGAGACAATTGGCAGACCGATCCTATGAAGTGTTCGCCTTACTATTGTTGGATACCCAACATAGAGTCATTCAATTTGTAGAATTATTTCGTGGCACCATCGATTCTGCTTCTGTTTATCCTCGCGAGGTTGTAAGCCTTGTTTTGGAGAAAAAAGCGGCAGCGGTAATTGTGTGTCACAATCACCCGTCTGGCATTGCTGAGCCAAGTCAGGCAGATCGGCGAATAACTGAGCGAATAAAAAATGCATTGGCAACCATAGATGTTTCTTTGTTAGATCATATGGTTGTAGGTGATCAGGAGATAGTCTCCTTTGCCGAGCGAGGGTGGATTGTATAAACACTGCTTGATCTTATATGGTCAATCGTGTATAAAATGCGCCCTCTTTGTGCCTCGGGCGACGGCCATACGAGGCACATTAATGCTCGAGCGTTAAAAATTTGTTTTGGAGAAGATTGACATGTCAAGAGTATGCCAAGTAACTGGCAAGAAGCCAATGGTTGGTAACAACCGTTCGCACGCAAAAAATTCGACTCGTCGTCGTTTTTTACCTAACCTACAAAACCACCGTTTTTGGTTAGAAGAAGAAAAGCGTTTCGTGCAATTACGTGTATCTACTAAAGGTATCCGTATTATCGACAAGAAAGGTATCGAAGTGATTGTTAAAGAACTTCGTGCCCGTGGCGAGAAGGTATAATAGAAAATGGCTAAATCTAAAGGTAATCGTGAGAAGATCAAATTAGTATCTACTGCTAAAACTGGTCACTTCTACACTACTGAAAAGAACAAGCGTAACATGCCTGAAAAAATGGAAATCAAGAAATTTGATCCAGTCATTCGTCAGCACGTTATGTACAAAGAAGCTAAAATCAAGTAATTGATTTTTGATTCTTAAAAAAGCCCCTTAATTGGGGCTTTTTTTATGGCCGTTTGAAAATAGTCTATACTAAACTGTTGCATAAGCAGGTGAACTCAAATGGTGACTAAGCTGCTGAGTTGTCAGTACTGCGTAGTTGTTACTATGTGTGGTGCATGATTAATCTTATGGCATTGAATCAAGCTCTGTGGTCATTATTATTATGTGATGATGTTTGAGGATTGTTATTAAAGTTTAATGTAATGTTATAAATATATGCGTAAAGTATTATTCACAGTAAAAATAAGCTAACTTTTTGGCTGTAATGATTTTTTCATATAAATTTGAGACACTCTGTTTTACTTTAAGTGAAATAAAATGCTTTAAAAGTGAATTAAAATGCAATACCATTCCCTTTTGGCACTACAAATCATTGTGTGACATTTTTTGTCATAATCATTAATGCACATCAAATTTATACCGAGGTGAATTTGCCCGTGAGAACCACAGAATTAGTTGATGGATTTCGTCATTCTGCTCCTTATGTTAATGCGCATAGAGGTAAAACTTTTGTCGTCATGTTGGGTGGCGAAGCATTAGCGCATCCACAATTCCGCGGTATTTTGAATGATGTGGCTTTGTTGCACTCGCTTGGGATTGAGGTGGTATTAGTCTATGGTGCAAGACCACAGATAGATGCCGGCTTAAAGGCTGCTGGAATTGAGCCTGCATACCATAATGGTATTCGTATTACTGATGATGAAACCTTAAAGATTATCAAGCAGGTTGCGGGGGCAACGCAATTTGATATTACCGCTAGGCTGTCGATGAGCTTAGGTAATACGCCAATGCAGAATGCACAAATTAACTTAGTCAGTGGTAATTTTGTTATTGCGCAACCGCTGGGTGTTGATGACGGTGTCGACTTTTGTTTAAGTGGCAAAGTACGTCGTATTGATGCACAAGGGTTACGCCGCCAATTAGATAACAACGGTATTGTATTAATGGGGCCGATTGCGGCTTCTGTTACTGGTGAAAGCTTTAACCTGACCGCTGAAGAGGTGGCGACCCAAGTCGCGATTAAGTTAAAGGCGGATAAGATTATTGGTTTTAGTGATAGCCACGGTATTTTAGGCGCAAATGGCGAAGTGATTGCCGAACTTATGCCAGATGATATCGAAGAAATGCTCAAGACAATGTCTGAGGATGATCATACTTCAGTGGGGACTATCGCTTTCTTAAAAGCCAGTGTTGAAGCGTGCCGCCGAGGCGTACCACGTTGTCATTTAGTGAGTTATTTAGAAGATGGCGCCTTGTTACAAGAGTTATTCTCGCGCGAAGGCATAGGTACGCAAATTGTTACTCAAAGTGCTGAGCGTTTACGCCGCGCAACCATTAGCGATATCGGTGGCATTTTAAACCTGATTCGACCTTTAGAAGAGCAAGGTATCTTGGTACGTCGCTCTCGTGAGCAACTTGAAATGGAAATAGAGCAATTTATGCTTGTTGAGCGTGACAATTTAGTCATCGGCTGCGCGGCACTGTATCCATTTGAAGAAGATAATGCCGGTGAGTTTGCCTGTCTTGTGGTGCACCCTGATTATCGTGATGCAGACCGTGGTAGCTTGTTACTCAATAATATTATTGGTCAGGCACGTGTGCGCGGTTATTCCCGTTTATTTGCGTTAACCACTCGCAGCATTCATTGGTTTTTAGAGCATGGCTTTAGTATTGTCGATGTTGAAGAACTCCCGAACAAGAAAAAGCAGCTTTATAACTATCAACGTCGCTCGAAGATCCTTGCTTTAGATTTATAGTGTCGACGATAGGATAAACAGCTCAAAAAAATGCCGGATAAATCCGGCATTTTTTTGATTCAATTTTGTACATTGCTAATATGATTAACTCGTTACGTTAAGCCATTCAATCAATCTGTTTTGCATTAGCCGTGTTCAGCATGCTCAATTTAAATGGCTATCAATGGCCTATTATGCTTGGGCTTTTGCTACAGTATTACGTCGTTGACGTTGCAGTAGCATATCGCCGATAAAGATAATCAATGCCCCCCAAATAAAGCCAAAGGTAATACCTTTCTCAATATCAAACGGTTCATTAAATAATTTCACCGCCAAGATAAACATGATGCTGGGGCCAATATATTGAAAGAAACCCAAAATTGAAAAGGGAATTCTGACCGCCGCTCCAGCAAAACATAGTAATGGGATAGTGGTAATAATGCCGGCAGCGACTAAAAGTAAATTGAGGTCGAGAGTGTTGGCCAGCATGCTTGTTGTCGAGCTGTCTAAAGTGATGAATAGATAACCGAGGGCGATAGGTAATAAGATGGCTGTTTCGACCAATAATCCTGATTTAGCATCGATATTTACTTTTTTTCGTAATAAACCATAAAAGCCGAAGCTGGCAGCCAATGCCAATGATAGCAATGGAATTGATCCAAAAGAGATTAATTGAACCAGTACGCCAATACTGGCTAAACTGACTGCAACCCATTGTAATTTACGCAGACGTTCACCTAAAAATACCATACCAAGCAATACGTTAAAAAGCGGATTGATAAAATATCCCAAACTGGCATCAAGCATATGGTCATTGTTGACCGCCCAGATAAAAATAAGCCAATTAGCTGCAATTAGCACCGAAGTAACAAACAGTACTAAAAGTTGTTTAGGTTGTTTGAGGATTAGGCGTAGACGGCCAAAACCACCAATAAACTGCATCATGATAATCATAAAAATGAATGACCAAATTACACGGTGCATTAATATTTCTGTCGCGGGGACATGATGTAAAAGTTTAAAATACAGTGGTGCGATACCCCAAATGGTGTAAGCGCAAACTGCCAGTAACACTCCTTTACGGTATTCTAAATCAGGCATAGTGAGTCAATAATGGGCAGGAAAATAATAGATGGCGATTGTAGGTCGCCATTTTGGATGACACAAGTGATTAAGCTAATTCTTTTATAAGCTGGTTGTTTGGTACTTATATTGCGCTTATCCCACCATATAAGTACCAGTGCCAAAGGCGATATGAACTCCTTGCTCATTATGTAATTCCATCCGACATACGGATACTCGGTTACCTGAACGGATAACCGCTCCAGTACCAGTGAAGACTTCACCGCGACCTGGACGTAAAAAGTCGACTCGCATATCTATGGTACCTAAGGTGGTTAAACGTTGTTGCAGTTCTTCAAGAGTCCAATCCTCTTTACTCGCTACTAGAGCCGCAAATACTGTTAGCCCGCCGACAACATCAAGCAATGTTGCAGTAACCCCACCATGAAGAATGTTTTGATGAATATTACCAATTAGCTCGGGCTTCATTTTTATTACGACTTCAACCCCATTGATGTCGTAATGTTTAATGTCTAACCCGAGTAGATTATGGAATGGGACATGTTGATCAAAAATATCAGCAACTTGCTGTAAAGCCTGAGTTTGAATAGAGGTGGTCATGAGCAATCCTTGTCGATTTATTATTATTATAGTGAACGTTGGTTTGAAAAACGTACTGTCATAGAGTATTTAATCTAACCCTAAAGTGACCTTGACTCAATCATCTATCTTGTTTGAAAACAGACAAAGGTGTTTTGGTCCAAGACTTCTGTGGCTGAGTGCTTTAAAATGAGAGCCCCTTTAATGATGATGTTGTGTGAATGGATACTCCGATTTCGACCAATATTGCGTCCTCAGATGTGTTGACGACAGAGCAAGATGTACTTGCTGCAAGCTTACAGCAAGTTTTTGGTTATCGTGCCTTTCGTGAAGGGCAGCGAGAAGTCATTGAGCAAAGTTTACAAGGCCAAGATACGCTTGTGATTATGCCTACCGGTGGCGGCAAAAGTATGTGTTATCAATTGCCTGCTATTGTATTGCCTGGTGTGACTATCGTGGTATCGCCGTTAATTTCGTTGATGAAAGACCAAGTCGACAGTTTAATGCAAAGTGGTGTATCCGCCGCCTATCTCAATTCATCTTTACCGCGTGAACAAAGTGCTGAGGTATTACGTAAACTTCATTCTGGCGAGATTAAATTACTGTATGTGTCGCCTGAACGTTTGTTGCGTCCTGATTTTATTGAGCGTCTTCAATCAGTGAATATTTCCATGTTTGCTGTAGATGAAGCGCATTGTATTAGCCAGTGGGGTCATGATTTTAGGCCTGAATACGCTGCATTAGGTCAGTTAAAAGAATATTTTCCTTATTTACCTTTAATGGCCTTAACTGCAACCGCAGATCATGCCACGCGTTTGAGCATTTGCGAGCGCTTAAGGGTAACGCCTTATACTTTATTATCGAGTTTCGATCGGCCTAATATTCGTTATACCGTGGCAGAAAAACTCAATGCAACCAATCAGCTGCGTCAGTTCTTAACCATTCAAAATGGCACCAATGGTATTGTGTATTGCAGTAGTCGTCGCCGAGTAGATGAAGTGGCTGAACGTTTACGCTTGCAAGGGTTTAATGCTCAAGCTTATCACGCCGGATTAAGTCAAGAAGAGCGCAGTAACGTTCAAGATAAATTTCTCAAAGATCAAATTGATATTGTGGTCGCGACGGTTGCTTTTGGTATGGGGATTAATAAATCTAACGTACGCTTTGTGGTGCACTACGATATTCCTAAAAGCATTGAAGCCTATTATCAAGAGACAGGTCGAGCTGGCCGTGATGGTTTAGATGCTGAAGCTTATATGCTGTTTGATCCAGCAGATATAGGCCGAGTCAGGCATTTAATTGAGCAATCTGAACCAGGCCCACAGCAGCAGGTCGAATTTCATAAATTACATACAATGGCTGCATTTGCTGAAGCGCAAACGTGTCGCCGCCAAGTGTTACTAAATTACTTTGATGAAGTCGCCTCTGAGCCTTGTGGTAACTGTGACATTTGTCTGGCACCGCCGAAACGATACGATGGCACTGAAGATGCGCAAAAAGTGCTTTCTTGTATTTACCGTTTGCAGCAACGCTTTGGCATTCACCATGTTATTGAAGTATTACGTGGTTCTAAAGCGGCTAATATTGTCGATAGAGGCCATGATAAATTATCGACGTGGGGTATTGGTAAAGATAAATCAACTGAGTTTTGGCTCAGTGTTATTCGTCAGTTAATCCATTTGGGTTTGATGAGTCAGGATATTACCCGCGGCTCTGCGATTAAGCTCAATCCTGCCGCCAGACCAGTGTTAAAAGCTGAGCTATCGCTCATGTTAGCGGAACCAAGGATTCAATTACTTGATGTTAAGCGGAAGCCTAATTCACGCGCTCCACAGCAATATGATCGTAAATTATTTGCTCGGTTAAAATTATTGCGCCGAGAACTGGCTGAGAAAAATGACATTCCTCCATACCTAGTTTTTAACGATGCCACACTGGCTGAAATGTGCGCCATGCTGCCAACCAGTCCAGGAGAAATGTTGGCGGTAAACGGCATTGGTCAAATAAAGCTTGATCGCTTTGGCGGCGAGTTTTTAGATGAAATCACTGAATATTTGACCCAAGGTTAAGCGGTTAATTTTCGTCATAAGAATAAGACGTTTCCTGGGATTTTATTTTATTCAGTTGATTAATTACCGCTTTTTTTACTAGTACGTCAAAAGTATCGAGTTGTTGTAAACCCGCTATGCCGATATTGACTTTGAGGGCCGTTTTCCATTCGCTGAGGACTTGTTCAATTTGGGTTGCCACTCTTGCGGCCCCGATGGGGGATGTGTGAGGCAGTATGATGATGATTTCATCAGTGTTATGACGAAACAATTTATCTTGCTCTCTGAGAGTATGTTTGAGGCGTGGGATGATAAATGCCAAGTCCATGGTATTTATATGATTGATATTGAGTAGTAATAACGTCAGTTGATAGTGCCCTTGCTTGGCACTATTTAACATATTATCGATACATTGTTGTTGGCTTTCTTCTTGCTCCTCAATATTAAGATGCTTTGGTTTTCTGACTAAAAACAGCACTAGCCCAACGGATAAGAATAAAATAATTAACACTGCAATGGTTAAATTTTGGTTGATATTATTGAGCGGTTTTTCTGGTATTGTGCTGGCTTCACTTTGCGCGGTGATTCTGGCTTTATACTGCATAAAATGAGCATTGTTTAACTTAGCTGCAGCTTGTTTGGCGGCATCAAAACGCTGCACTTGAAACAGGTAAGCGGATTCGAACTGCTTTTGTTCAGCGTAGTATTGACTGATAATTTGGTTAAATTCTTCTAAATCAGAAAATTGTTTAAGTTCAGTTGCTTGTTCAATAATCTCATTAAGTAGCGACAATGCTTGAATATCTTTATGTTGTGCAAAATACACTTTGGCTAAGGTGCGCTTGATGCGCATAACGTAAAGAGGCTCTTGGTATTTTATGAAAAGAGCGATGCTCGAATGTGCGAGTTGTTCAGCAATATCATAATCGCCAACGTATAAATGAATTATTGCAAGTAAGGCATATTGATTTGCTGCATCCCTCTCTGAGCTTATATCTAAATCTTTACTGAAGTTTTCGGCCAAATTTAAATAATACAGCACCTTGGTTTTATCATTTAGCGCAATATGTATAAGTGCTAGATTGATTGTCACTGTGGATTTTATTTTTCCAAAAAAGGAAGTATCTTTATAAGCCGCTTCGGAAAAATGTAGAGCATCTTCATAATCTCCCATAGAGAAAAATACATTAGATATTTCTGATTGTATAAATGATTTGGGCAACAAGTACCAATGCTGAAATTGGTTTTGTGCTTCATCATAAATATCTAACGCAAAACGCAAGTCTTCAATGGCCGAATTATAATTTTCTAGGCTAGTATTTTGTCTACTTCTGGCATAAAGGCTATTTACAATTGCTTGCTTCTCAGAGTAACGCTTGGCTAAACGAAGCGCTTCTTCGGTGAGTTGTTGTTCTTGTAGCGTATTGCCAAGGCTTTGGTGTGCATCGGCTTGGCACTGAATGAAATAAGGGCGAGCGGTATCGTATTTAAACTGTCTGGCCTTCATTTCCCCTTGTTTTGCCAAGGTGATTGCCTGATTAAACTCACCAAATTCCAGCAAATTAAAGCAATGAAGTAGCGTTAAGCGCAGTGCGTTGATATTGGCTAATGGTTGTTGACTATGTTGTTGCTCAAGTGACTCAATGAGTGCTTTTGCTTCCACGGAACGTTGAGAATTAATATTACTGATTACATTGAGCTGCTCACGAACACTCAACTGTTGAGTTTGGCTAATAATGTCGTCGGAGAGTAATAAAGATTGCGATGGTTGTGCTAAGGCTGGTGTTGCGACTAAATGCAGAGTTAGGCCGAAGATTAAAGCAAAAATGCGACTACCATGATATTCAATACTCTTTCTTGATAACGTCATCGTCATATATCAATTTTATATGGGGTACGTGCAGTATACGATTATTTATCATGAGAAACATAAAAATATAATTGATGCAGCCACTTAGGTTGATGTTTATTTGTACTTTGAGAGGTAAGTTCATTAATTGAAAGCAAATCAATATTGGCTGATCACGTCGTTGTTTAACTGTAATGAGGCACTAGTACGCTATCATCTTTTTCACGTTAGTTAAATTAGGGTTGACACAGAAGGCTGGTCGCGTTACATATTAGGTATAGACATAATTGTATGTCGCACAATTAGCATATTTAGTTATTAAAAGTGAATATTAACGGCATGAACACACAATCAACTTTACTCGGACTCCTTCTCCTCTCACGCATACTCTGCGCGGAGTCCTTTGTGTTACATGCAAAATAATTCATTAAGCATACACAAACCCCGCGCTAACAGCCGCGGGGTTTTTTGTTTCTAGCCCTTTTGAAATGTACTAGTTGTGATGTTTACAGTTAGGTAAATATACATGATGGTCGATGGAGAAATTCGATGTCCAATAGAGTCATAATTTTTGATACTACCCTACGTGATGGTGAGCAAGCACTAGCAGCAAGTTTAACCGTTAAAGAAAAGCTGCAAATTGCCTTGGCGCTTGAACGTTTAGGTGTTGATGTGATGGAAGTGGGTTTCCCGGTTTCTTCTCCTGGTGATTTCCACTCGGTGCAGACCATTGCTAAGACCATCAAAAATAGCCGAGTGTGTGCATTGTCTCGTGCACTTGAAAAGGACATTGATGCTGCCGCCCAGGCATTATCGGTTGCCGATCAATTTCGAATTCATACCTTTATTTCAACTTCGACCATTCATGTTGAAAGCAAATTAAAGCGCTCGTTTGACGATGTGCTTGAGATGGCCGTTAATGCGGTAAAGTATGCTAGACGTTTTACTGATGACGTTGAGTTCTCCTGTGAAGATGCCGGCCGAACCCCAATCGATAATTTGTGCCGAATGGTAGAGGCAGCGATTAAAGCGGGTGCTCGTACGATCAATATTCCCGATACAGTGGGTTATACCGTGCCAAGTGAGTTTGGTGGCATTATTCAAACCTTATTTAATCGAGTACCGAATATCGACCAAGCGGTGATTTCGGTTCATTGTCATGATGATTTAGGTTTATCGGTTGCTAATTCTATTGCCGCAGTTGAAATGGGGGCACGCCAAGTAGAATGTACTATCAACGGTATTGGTGAGCGCGCCGGGAACTGTTCGCTAGAAGAAATAGCTATGATTTTAGCGACCCGTAAAGATTTGCTTAATGTTGAGTGTGGTATTAACGCCAAAGAAATTCACCGAACCTCATCGCTCGTCAGTCAATTATGTAATATGCCCATTCAAGCTAATAAAGCTATTGTGGGAACCAATGCGTTTTCTCACTCATCGGGTATTCATCAAGATGGCATGTTAAAAGCTAAAAATACTTACGAAATTATGACGCCAGAAAGCATTGGCTTGAATCGTAACAATATGAACATGACCTCACGCTCTGGCCGCCATGTGATTAAACATCGTATGGAAGAAATGGGTTATCAGCCAAGTGATTATGATATGGATAGCCTGTACGAGCAGTTTTTAACCTTGGCGGATAAAAAAGGTCAGGTATTTGATTACGATCTAGAAGCATTGGTATTTATGGAGTCGCAAGCACAAGACGATGATAAGTATCAGCTACAGCATATGATGGTGCATTCAGATTCGACTGAAGGAGTTGCCACCGCGACAGTGCGTATTGCGGTAGATGGTCAAGATATTACCGAAGCATCGACAGGAAACGGACCAGTCGATGCGGCTTATAATGCCATTGCACGTGCCACTGGTCGTCAGATCAATATTACTAACTATAAATTAAGTGCCAAAGGCGAAGGTCAAAATGCGCTTGGGCAAGTCGATATTACTGCCAAATATAGCGAGCAGATGTTCCACGGTGTTGGTTTAGCCACCGACGTGGTTGAAGCGTCAGCTAAAGCGTTAGTCCATGTGATGAACTTAGTATACCGCGCAGATAAGGTTGCTGATTTTAAACAACAGATCCATAAAGAAAGGGAGTTAGGTAGCGTATGAGTTATCAAATAGCAGTTTTGTCGGGTGATGGTATTGGTCCTGAAGTGATGGCTGAAGCGCGTAAAGTGCTTAGTGCAGTAGAAGCGCGTTTTGGATTAGACATTAACTATACCGAATATGATGTTGGCGGCATTGCCATTGATAACCATGGTTGTCCTTTACCTGACGCTACTTTAAAAGGCTGCGAAGCCGCGGATGCGATTTTATTTGGCAGTGTGGGTGGCCCTAAGTGGGAGCACTTGCCGCCAAATGATCAACCTGAACGCGGCGCATTATTACCGTTACGTGGTCACTTTGAGCTATTTTGTAATTTACGCCCAGCAAAATTACATGACGGCTTAGAGCACATGTCACCTTTGCGTAGTGATATTTCCGCCCGTGGTTTTGATGTTTTGTGTGTGCGTGAGTTAACCGGTGGCATTTATTTTGGTAAACCCAAAGGACGCCAAGGAGAGGGGGAAGATGAGGAAGCCTTCGACACTATGCGTTATAGCCGTCGTGAAATTAGCCGAATTGCCCGTATTGCTTTTGAAGCCGCCCGTGGACGTAAAAACAAGGTCACTTCTGTTGATAAAGCCAATGTGCTGGCTTGCTCAGTATTATGGCGCCAAGTAGTAGAGGAAGTGGCTAAAGATTTTCCTGACGTTACCTTAGAGCACATCTATATTGATAACGCGACTATGCAGTTATTACGTCGTCCAGATGAGTTTGATGTGATGTTATGTTCTAATTTATTTGGTGATATTTTATCTGATGAAATTGCCATGTTAACGGGCTCTATGGGGCTTCTGTCATCAGCCAGCATGAACAGTAGCGGCTTTGGTTTGTTTGAACCAGCGGGGGGCAGTGCGCCTGATATTGCTGGTAAAGGCATTGCGAACCCAGTGGCGCAGATTTTATCTGCCGCATTGATGTTGCGTCATAGCTTAAAGCAAGAAGATGCCGCAAACGCCATTGAACGTGCAGTAACAAAAGCACTAGCAAGTGGTTATTTAACTGGGGAACTGCTTTCTGCCGATAAGCGCAGCGAAGCAAAGTCGACAGCTCAAATGGGTGACTTTATCACTCAGGCAATTAAGGATGGTGTGTAATGGCCCAAGTGACCGGTAAAACCTTATATGAAAAAGTGTGGGATGCTCATATTGTTGCTAGCCCAGAAGGTGAGGCGCCAGTAGTGTATGTGGACCGCCATTTAGTCCATGAAGTGACATCTCCACAAGCCTTTAGTGGTTTAAAAGTGGCTGGACGTAAGCTACGTGCGCCACAAAAAACCTTTGCGACAATGGATCACAACACCTCGACCCGCAGTGCCAGTCTTGATGCGCTTAGCCCTATGGCAAGAACTCAAGTTGACACTCTAGCGCAAAATTGTAAAGAGTTTGGCGTGCGCTTATATGATATTCATCACCCAAATCAAGGTATTGTCCATGTAATGGGTCCCGAGTTAGGGATTACTCTGCCAGGTACTGTGATTGTTTGTGGCGATTCACACACTGCGACTCATGGTGCATTTGGTGCATTGGCATTTGGTATTGGCACCTCAGAAGTTGAGCACGTGCTTGCAACACAGACTTTACGTCAGTTAAAAGCCAAAACCATGAAGATTGAAGTTCGCGGTAAAGTGACCGATGGTGTAACAGCGAAAGACATCGTATTAGCGATTATCGGTACTTTAGGCATGGATGGTGGTACAGGTTATGTGGTTGAGTTTTGTGGTGAAGCTATTGAAGCATTAACCATGGAAGGACGGATGACCTTGTGTAATATGGCCATCGAAATGGGCGCGAAAGCCGGTATGGTAGCACCTGATGAAACCACTTTTAATTACCTTAAAGGGCGTGAGTTTGCACCTAAAGACGCCATGTGGGAGCAAGCCGTTGCAGCTTGGTCGCAATTGAAGGCAGATGCTGATGCGGTATTTGATGCTGAAGTGGTGCTTTACGCTAACGATATTGCACCGCAGTTAACTTGGGGTACTAACCCTGGGCAAGTGGTGGCGATTGATGGCGTAGTACCTAACCCTGAGCAAGAAAGCAATGTAACTAATCGAACCAGTATGGTGAAAGCATTAGAGTATATCGGTCTTACGCCGGGTACCAAGATGACAGATATCAGCATTAATAAAGTCTTTATTGGTTCTTGTACTAACTCACGTATTGAAGATTTACGCTCAGCTGCTGCGCATGCTAAAAATCGTAAAGTGGCAGAAGGCGTAGTCGCGATTGTCGTGCCAGGATCTGGCCAGGTGAAGTTACAGGCAGAAGCGGAAGGCTTAGATAAGATTTTTATTGAAGCAGGTTTTGAATGGCGTTTACCGGGCTGCTCTATGTGTTTAGCGATGAATGATGACCGCTTAGAGGCGGGCGATCGCTGTGCATCAACCAGTAACCGTAATTTTGAAGGTCGACAAGGCCGTGGTAGTCGCACCCATTTAGTGAGTCCTGCTATGGCTGCTGCTGCAGCTGTTGCTGGGCACTTTGTTGATATTCGTCAACCTTATTAACGAGCTAAACAAGGATTTTTTATGCAAGCTTTTACAGCACATACCGGTTTAGCGGTAGCCATTGATAGCGCTAATGTTGATACCGACCAAATTATTCCCAAGCAATTTTTGTCTAAAGTTACGCGTGACGGTTTTGGGGTTCATTTATTTCATGATTGGCGTTATTTAGACGATGCCGGTGATAAGCCAAATCCTGAATTCGTATTAAACCAGCCTCGTTATCAAGGTGCTTCAATTTTAATCGCCCAGGAAAACTTTGGTTGTGGATCATCTCGTGAGCATGCGCCTTGGGCGTTAGCGGATTTTGGCCTTAGAGTGATCATTGCGCCGACATTTGCGGACATTTTTTACGGTAATTCGATCAATAATGGCTTATTACCGGTTAAGTTAACATCCACAGAAGTACAGCAATTGATTGATGAAGTGTCTGCCACACAAGGTGCGAAAATTACTGTAGATTTACAAGCGCTAACGGTGACGTCACCTTCTAGTTGTGTATTCAGTTTTACTATTGTGGAGTCTGCACGGCATAAGTTGCTTAATGGGTTAGACGCAATCGGATTAACACTGTCATTTGAGCAACAGATTAGTGACTACGAAGCGCATATACCGGCTTGGTACGCATAATCTGTTATTACAGAGTGTGTTAGGGTGTATTTATATCTGATGAATCACTGATTAAAAACCTCTTCATTACATCATGAAGAGGTTTTTTACTTTTTAATTGTAAAAAGTTTTATGTAACCATTTTGTGTCACAATTTTTTTAGCGTCAGAGTTTAGATCAATACGGTTAATTATTTTAGCTTACCTCTGTACGATATATTTTTTATAAGATACTGATTTTTAATTTTAAAATTTTAGCGATTCGCATCATTGATAAATTAAGTGTACAGCCATACCGTTTTATCCTTCCCCGAAAAATCATTAAATCAAAAGTTTGATCACGATCACAATTTGAAATTCAATCACTCACTTCTTGTTCGGTCTCTTTGTGCTGTTGCAAAGCTTTTTTGGATCAGTACACTGACGACTTCATTTAAATCGAGCTTTTGCTCTATATCAGTCGATTTATGCAGTTTGAATCTAAACACAGAGAATCATAATGAAAAAAACAGTGTTAACACTGGCGATAAGCGCCATTGTATTTGGGGCAACAACTCAAGTGAACGCCGCAGGTTTCCAACTTGCAGAATATTCAGCAACAGGTTTAGGCCGTGCATTTGCTGGTGAAGCTGCTATTGCAGACAATGCGTCAACTCAAGCGCGTAATCCAGCCATGCTGGCTTATCTAGAAGGCCGCCAAGTGTCAGCGGGTGGCATCTATGTTATGCCGAATGTTGATGTTGTTGGTGATGTGGCTATTTCTTCACCATTATTAGGTTCAGAGCCATTAGTCATAGGTGCTGACGCATATGATGTTGCCGACAATGCCCTAGTACCGAACTTTTATTATTCAAATCAGTTGAATGATCAATGGACTTGGGGTCTAGCGATTAATTCTAACTATGGTTTAGCCACCGATATTCCGGTAGCGGATGCGGCGGCTATTTTTGGCAGTAAAACCTCAATTACTACGGTCGAATTTAATCCTAATATAGCCTACCGTGTAGATGAATCATTTACCGTTGGCGCAGGTCTTCGAGTGGTATATGGCGAAGGTGAAGTTGGTGCAACCGCTCCTGGTTGGATTGATGCGATTAAAGCTAACCCTAACTTACCTGCAAGTATTGGTGCGCGCTTACCTTCTGGTGGAACCGAGTTAAAGTCAATGAAAGGTGATGATGTTGGCTATGGCTGGAAAGCGGGCGCGAGCTGGCAAATTAACTCAGCTAACCGCATCGGTTTGGCTTATCACAGTAGTGTCGATCTTAAATTAGACGGTCATGTGTCTGGTGTAATTTATAATGGCGGCCAAAACATTGAAATCGAAGGTTACTTACCGGTTGAATTGCCTGCATTTGCAGAGCTTGCTTCTTATCATCAGTTAACTAAAAACTGGGCTATGCATGCCAGTGTGAATTGGACTGAATGGAGCGTATTCGAGCAATTGGTGGCGTATTTTCCTGGTGATGTTAAGCCTGTAGGTAACCTAGAGTCAGACGTAGTTAAAGAAGAGAACTTTAAAGACAACTGGCGTTATGCCCTTGGTACTACTTATACCCTTAATGACCAATGGACATTACGTGCTGGTATGGCGCTAGATAAAACGGCGGTTGATGATCAACACCGTACTACAACCATTCCTGATTCTGACCGTTTATGGTTCAGTGTGGGTACTGGTTACCAAGTGTCTAAAAATCTGAATGTTGATCTGGGTGTGACTTACATTCGCACATATGGTGATGCACCGATTACTGAGAACCAAGATCTAGTAGGCCTTGCTGCAGTGAACTTTACTGGTGAAGCAACTGGCGATGTATGGTTAACCGGTATTCAGTTAAACTATAAGATGTAATCAGCTCTGCTAGTGTTGATCGTTAAGGCCTCGCAGTTGCGAGGCCTTTTTATTAGTTAAATAGTGATAAAACGTAAGATTATTTTTATCGTAATAACAGTGATAACTTGAGTCGCGCGGTACTATGCTTTCAAACCATGAACACCGTAATTTACATTCCTGCGGGTGTGACTAGATAATTAACCCCTTGGATATTAGTAAAGGCAATTGCCTGCAATAATTATATTTGTCGATCTAGTATGTGATATGGGTTTATTAAATAGACAAATAATACAAAAATAATCATATTAAAATGATATAGGAACTCAGATGGCTGCCAAAAAATACATTGTCGCATTAGATCAAGGCACGACAAGTTCTCGTGCCCTTGTGTTTGATCATCAAGCAAATATTGTCGCCGTTGCTCATCGTGAATTTACTCAACATTATCCGCAAGCTGGTTGGGTAGAGCATGATCCTATGGAGATATGGTCTTCACAAAGTTCAGTGTTGGTGGAAGTACCGACTCGAGCAGGAATTAGTCGTCATGATGTCGCTGCAATAGGGATTACTAATCAACGTGAAACCACTATAGTCTGGAATAAGCATACTGGTAAGCCAGTATGTAATGCGATTGTATGGCAATGTCGCCGCAGCCAGACAATATGTCAGCATCATAAGGCCTTAGGGGCTGAAGATATGGTGCGCCAAAAAACTGGACTAGTACTAGATCCATACTTTTCGGCGTCAAAAATTGAGTGGATTTTAGATAATGTTGCAGGGGCCCGTGAACAAGCTGAAGCCGGTGATCTATTGTTTGGCACGGTTGATACTTGGCTGGTGTGGAAACTCACCCAAGGTGAAGTTCATGTGACCGAACCAACCAATGCATCTAGAACCATGTTATTTAATATTCACACTAAACAGTGGGACCAAGAGTTACTCAATCTGTTTAATATCCCTCGTTCGATGTTACCTGAAGTGAAACCCTCATGCGCCATTTATGGCTATACCGAACTTGCAGGCAACTCAGTTCCTGTCGCTGGGATGGCTGGCGATCAGCAGTCGGCATTATTTGGCCAATTGTGTATTGAGCCTGGTATGGCAAAAAATACCTATGGTACTGGCTGCTTTTTGTTAATGAATACCGGTGACAAAGCCGTTGAGTCAACTCATGGTTTATTAACGACCATTGCGATTGGGGCTGACACAAAAGTGAATTATGCCCTAGAGGGTTCGGTATTTATGGGGGGCGCTATTATTCAATGGCTCCGTGATGAGTTAGGTCTTATTGCCGATGCGTGTGACACCCAATATTTTGCCGACAAAGTGGATGACACGAATGGCGTCTACTTGGTGCCAGCATTTGTGGGTTTAGGAGCCCCTTATTGGGATGCTGATGCCCGAGGTGCCATCATAGGCTTAACCCGCGGCGCTAATCGAAACCATATTATTCGAGCCGCATTAGAAGCCATTGCATATCAATCTCGTGACGTGCTGGATGCCATGAGTAAAGATTCTAATGTGCCGTTAACACAAATTCGAGTCGATGGTGGTGCGGTGGCAAATGACTTTTTAATGCAATTTCAAGCTGATATTACAGGTGCAACGGTTATTCGTCCTCGGGTCACTGAAACGACTGCTATGGGGGCTGCATTTCTAGCGGGTTTAGCTGTTGGGGTATGGCAGTCGACTGATGAGTTGCAGATTATGTTGTCTACTGAGCGCGAGTTTACGTCAACTATGGACGAAGCTACTCGAGCAAAGTTGTACCAGGGGTGGAAGCAAGCTGTGTCGCAAGTCAGCCCAAACGGTAACTTTGCTTAACGAAGTAAGCATTACACTTCAATATCAATATGCTGGCTGGTGGTTTCTCCACGGGTGGAGAATCGCTTATCCGTTTTCATTGGTCTAATTCGGCTAGCGCCATTTTTTTTCTCATTAACGGTTCTCGGTTTAGAACGCCTTTCTTGACGAGGGGCCTCTTGGCGTTGAATCGGGACTTTATGAGCAATATTAGGTGGCAATTGTGACTGTGGCGCCTCGTGGCTGTCGGCGCTGATAGCACTGGTATGTTTGACGTTTTCAACAATCCGTTTACGCTCACTTACCGCCTGTACTGGCCTAGCCAACATGGCATAAATGCTATCGATACTCATGATGCTCTCCCATATTGGTTAAATGAATGTGATTGTTAACCACCTTAACTGTTTATCGGCACAAATTGATTAAAATGTAATCTTTTAGATAGAAGCTCATTTAGGAAGCGCTTTTATCAGGTGGATCATTGGCGTTATCGCTACCCACTGCCGAAAGTAGATATGATGAGCCATGTTAATCTTCAATTGCTTTAAATTTGTTCAACCATTACCCCACGCTAGCAGAATAATACCAACATCGCGACACTTTCCTACTTCAACTCAGCCAGGTATTAAGCGCGAGCTGGATGTAGTCTTTGCGTATTCACCTTGTCGTTCACTTGCATTCATGAGCGCTTTTTACTATTTATCCATTGAGCTAATTCAACCTTGTACCTTTTGAGGCATTAAGAAAAATTAACTGTGATTACGAGATGAATTGATAAAATGCTTGCCCTTAACATAGGGCCTTTAATGTCCAACATTGTGATATTTAACCGTGGATGTTAACCATAATTTGATGATGATTAATTGCTTAAGTATTGCGACCCTGCTTATTTAAGCAAAATGTCTATTAAGGTTAATCATGAGTTTGTGTGCTTTACAAACTGCGCGTTACATACTGCTATCGAGAGCAATGGGTAGATATAAAGGTAAGATTAAGTGGTTTTTTAGCCATATAAAGTAGACCCAGTCGACTATTTGTTAATTTTTAATGAACTTAAAACCGAGTAGCTGAGCAGTATTACGATATAAAGATGGAGTATTCGAACCATAAAGTAAGTTTAATAAAAAAGATCTCCAGTCTATTTTAGCCGATAAAGTGACCGTTATGTCTCTGGTTTAACTCATTTACCCTGATTTTTAGCTGTTTTTTTCAGACGGCTCTGTCATTCATCCCGCTTGATATTAATTTGCTGCTAACCCGCTTGGGGTATGGATTTAATATATCTGTCCATTGCTTGACAACACTTGCATAGAGTCCCTAAACTTAGCATTTGTGGGAAGAAGTGGATCATTGTGGATCAAATGATAACAATAAGGGCTAAATAACGTGTTTCGTGGCGCCAGTGCAATCAACATGGATGCAAAAGGACGGATCGCAATTCCAGCGAGATACCGTGATGCGTTACGTGTGGAGCATGCCGGCACTGTGATTATGACCGTTGATATTGATGCCGCTTGTTTGTTGATTTATCCGTTACACGAATGGGAGCAGATTGAAGCAAAGTTGAGACTGCTTTCTGACACTGATCCACTTGAGCGATCCTTTAAACGAAAATTACTAGGTCATGCACAAGATTGTGAACTAGACAGCCACGGACGTATTGTGATTCCGCCGGCATTGCGAAGTTTCGCCAGCTTAGAAAAGAAAACCATGCTGGTGGGCTTACTGAATAAATTTGAATTATGGGAAGAGTCAGCTTGGCAACAACAAATGGATGATGGCAATACGCTCATTCAAAGCCAAGATTTAGCCAGCAATGAACGCTTGGCACACTTTTCACTGTAGTTATCTAAAAGGTTAGAAGAACCCAATGAGCCAAGAGTTTGCCCATTTATCTGTATTACTCAATGAGACCGTAGACGGACTCAACATCCAAAGTGATGGCATCTACATTGATGGCACTTTTGGCCGTGGTGGGCATTCGCGTCATGTGTTAAGTCATTTGGGTGAAAACGGTCGCCTGATTGCGATTGACAGAGATCCGCAAGCGATTGAGGCAGCTAAACAGTTTGCTGATGATCCACGCTTTCAAATTGTTCACGGTGGCTTTGGTCAATTAGCTGAATATGTCGAAGAACTTGGTCTGACGGGCAAAATCAATGGTGTATTGCTTGATCTTGGCGTGTCGTCGCCACAGTTAGACGATGCAGAACGCGGCTTTAGTTTTTTACGCGATGGCCCGCTCGATATGCGTATGGACAATAGCCAAGGTCAAACTGCAGCCCAGTGGATAGCACGTGCAGAAATTGAAGACATGGCATGGGTATTTAAAACTTATGGTGAAGAAAAAAATTCGCGCCATATTGCACGATGCATTGCAGCCGATCGTGAAAAAACGCCTTTTTTACGCACGAAAGACTTAGCTGATTTGATCGCGCGGATCACCAAAAATAAAGAGCGAAATAAGCATCCTGCCACGCGAGTGTTTCAAGCTATCCGCATTTATATCAATAGTGAATTAGAGCAAATAGATCAAGCGCTTGAAGGTGCTTTAGCAGTGCTAGCTCCCCAAGGTCGCTTATCAGTGATCAGTTTTCATTCTTTAGAAGATCGTATGGTTAAGCGTTTTATACGCCGCCATAGCCAAGGTGAAAGCGTGCCACATGGATTACCTATCATGGAGGCCGAGCTTAATAAATCGCGTAAATTAAAGGCGGTGAGTAAAGCACTAAAGCCTTCTGATGCAGAATTAGAGTTAAATCCACGCGCGCGCAGCTCAGTGTTACGAGTTGCAGAGCGTCTGGATTACTAACTATCGAGGGTAATGTGAGCCAATCACCATTAAATTTACCTCGAATTGTATTACTCGATATGTGGCAGCACAAATGGGTGTTGCTTCTTATTTTATTAATTGTAATCAATGGTGTAGCCGTAGTTTATACCAGTCATGTAACACGTAAATTGATCACTCAGTGGGATCAATTGTTGCAAGAGCAAGATCGCTTAGATATTGAATGGCGAAACTTATTATTAGAAGAACAATCGCAATCAGAGCACAGTCGTGTGACTCGAATTGCAACCAAAGAACTAAACATGTCTCGGCCGCTTCCTAAGGAGGAAGTTATCATTCGAGTCCAGTGAGCATAGGGAATATGGCTAGACAAGCGAAGCAGAAATTAGGTCACGAACTCATCCCATGGCGGTTATACGTTGTGGTGGGATTCGTATTGCTATTATTTTGCAGTTTAGTTGCCCGTGCTGCCTATATTCAAATTATTGAGCCAGATAAACTCCGTCACGAAAGTGATATGCGCACCCTACGCACAACCAGTAACCAAGTTCAGAGAGGGTTAATCACTGATCGCAATGGCGATATGCTCGCAGTCAGTGTGCCTGTGCAAGCGGTGTGGGCCGATCCTAAACACGCTCATGACCAAGATGCATTTAAAGATATGCGCCGTTGGCAAGCTCTTGCCGATGTACTGCAAGAGCCAGTCGATGAGCTGGTGGATAAAGTTAAAAATCACCCGAATAAGCGCTTTGTATACTTAAAACGTCAGGTAACCTCCGCCGTTGCTGACTACATTGAGCAGTTGAAAATCGGTGGCATTTACCTTAAAGCGGAATCTCGCCGTTATTATCCTTCAGGTGAAATTGCCGCTCAGTTAATCGGTATTACCAATATCGACGATGTCGGCATTGAAGGCATTGAAAATACTTATAATACCTGGTTAACAGGCACACCCTCTAAGCAAAAAGTCCGCAAATCTCGCGATGGCAGCGTGGTTGAGCGTCTAGATATGGTCCAAGAGGGCGAAAGCTCTAACGATTTAGTGCTCAGTATTGATCAGCGTATTCAGCAATTAGCCTACCGTGAATTAAAGCGTGCAACAGAAGTATACCAAGCGACATCTGGGTCTGTGGTGGTGATAGACGTCAATACGGGTGAAGTGTTGGCGATGGTCAATACTCCCTCATATAACCCTAATGCCCGTGATAATTTGCAGCCACACCGCATGCGTAATCGTGCCTTAACTGACACATTTGAGCCAGGGTCAACAATTAAACCTTTTGTTGTCGCTGCCGCGCTTGAAGCTGGCACAGTGAAAGTCAATGAATTGATATCGACATCGCCTGGTTGGATGCGCATTGGCGGGCGTCAAGTGCGTGACTCGAGTAATTATGGTGACATGACCTTAGCCAAAATTCTGGTGAAGTCGAGTAACGTAGGAATTAGTAAACTGTCCTTGTCTATGCCCATTGAACAATTATTAGGCACCTACCAATCTATGGGGGTCGGCAATTATTCAGGGATCAATTTAACCGGTGAAAGTGCTGGGTTAATTCATAATCGTCATCGTTGGTCTGACTTTGAACGTGCCACTCTGTCTTTTGGTTATGGTTTTACTGCCACTCCGTTACAAATTGCCCGTATGTACGCCACCTTAGGCAGTGGTGGAATATTGTATCCTGTGTCTATTTTAAAACTGAAACAGGCGCCCGAAGGTAAGCAGGTTATTTCACGTAAAGTCGCCTATGACGTTATGGAAATGCTCGTTGGGGTTACTGAAACGGGAGGCACGGGAACTAAAGCTCATATTGATGGCTACCCTGTAGCCGGTAAGTCCGGTACTAGCCGTAAAGCGGTAGCGGGTGGTTATGGCGATGATTATGTTGCTTTATTTGCCGGTGTGGCTCCAGTTCATAATCCTCGTTTAGCGATTTCTGTGGTCATTAATGAACCAAAAGGTGACAAGTATTACGGTGGCGACGTAGCGGGTCCCGCCTTTGCTAAAATTATGTCTGGTGCTTTACAAATGCTTAATGTTGAACCTATTTCAGAGCAGGAAGCCGTTCATTTGGCTACTGCGCGAGGAGCGCAGACCAATGTTATTAAATGATTTATTAGCGCCATGGTTCCATTACTCTGGTCGCGAATCGATTAGTTGTTTAACCCTAAATAGCCGTGAAGTGCAAGCTGGCAGTTTATTTGTGGCCCTGCCTGGCTATAAAGTTGATGGTCGATCATTCATTTCTCAAGCGGTTCAAGCAGGCGCTACAGCAATACTTATCCATACTGATAATCCAGATGAACATGGCTTAGTCGATCGCCTTCAGTATAACGTGCCATTAGTGTATTTTTTCCAATTAGGTCGGCAGTTATCGGCCGTTGCCGCGCAGTTTTATTTGTCCAACCGTCAGTCGTTGTCATTAATTGGTATCACAGGAACTAATGGCAAAACTTCGGTCAGCCAAATTATCGCGCAAATAGTAGCCTTACTTGGTCATCAAGCCGCCGTTATGGGCACATTAGGCAATGGTTTGTGGGGGCAACTTGTTGACAGCGGTAATACCACTGCCGATGCGATCACCATTATGCGTCAGCTTGGTGAATTTATTGCTCAAGGCACCGAAGTGTGTGCCATGGAAGTCTCAAGCCATGGCTTAGTCCAAGGGCGTGTCGAAGCGGCGCCGTTTGAGATTGCTGTGTTTACTAACCTAAGCCGTGATCACCTAGATTATCACGGTGATATGGACTCTTACGCCGCGGCTAAAAAACGCCTATTTCAATTTCCTAGTGTCCAACACGGGGTGATTAATATTGATGATGCTGTTGGCGCAAAATGGCTGACTGAACTGGCAAATGATAAGCATAAATCTTTCAGTATTAAGGGTAATGCTACAGCCGACTTTTACTGTGACGCTATTGAATATCATGATGCTGGTGTTACTGCAACGCTACATTTTGTCGAGATCGATAGCGGCCAACGAGTAAGTACGCCGTTTAGTTCACCGTTATTAGGTGCCTTTAATTTATCGAATCTTTTGGCCGCGATCTCTGCTTTGTACCTTCAAGGAATGGCAATGGCATCGATATTGGCCGTCATTCCAAAACTGGTGCCTGTGGCTGGTCGTATGGAGCGTTTTGCCTCAATGAATAAGGCTACTTTAGTGGTCGATTACGCTCATACTCCAGATGCCATTGAACAAGCACTAAAAGCGTTAAGACTGCACTGCAAAGGCACATTATGGTGTGTATTTGGTTGTGGCGGCGATCGTGATAAAGGTAAACGGCCTTTAATGGCACAAGCCGCAGAACAGTATGCAGATAAAGTCATGATCACTAGCGATAATGCTCGCAGTGAAGATCCGCAAACTATTATCGATGATATTTTGCAGGGCATTAGTCAACCGCAAAATGTGCTTAGCCAGGTTGACCGTATTGAAGCGATTACCCGTGTAGTGTCATTGGCACAAGCTGACGATATTGTACTGCTTGCTGGAAAAGGCCATGAAACCTATCAAGAAGTGGCTGGTGAGCGAATTGACTACGATGAACGTGCGTTAGCATTAACCTTGTCTCAGGAGGCATCATGATTAGCGTCACTTTGTCGGAATTGGCTCAGCATCTTAATGGCATGTTAGCAGGCCAAGATAGGTTGATTAACAATGTCAGTACTGACAGCCGTAATATTAGCGCGCAATGCTTATTTGTTGCTTTAAAAGGCGAGCGTTTTGATGGCCATGATTTTGCCGTAACAGCCATAAACAATGGTGCAGAAGCGCTTTTGGTTGATCATTTATTAGTGGATCACCCTTTTGGCGCCGATATCCCGCAAATTGTGGTCGCCGATACGCAAAAGGCGCTGGGTCAGATAGGCATATTTGTTCGTCAAGCTGTGGCACCTATTTGCGTGGCATTGACCGGATCAAACGGTAAAACCAGTGTTAAAGAAATGCTAGCCACTATTTTAGCTCAGCACCATAAAGTGTTATTTACTGCAGGTAATTTTAATAACGAAATTGGCGTGCCATTAACCTTGATGCGTTTAAGTGAAGGCGACGAATACGGGGTATTTGAGCTTGGTGCAAATCATAGTGGTGAGATTGATTACACCTCATCATTAGTCCATCCACGAGTCGCACTGGTGAATAATGTCGGCAGTGCTCACCTTGAAGGATTTGGGTCGCTTGAAGGCGTTGCACAGGCAAAATCGGAGATATTTAATCATCTTTCACAAGATGGCACAGCGATTATTAATGCTGACGATAAGTTTGCCGATTTTATGCTGCAACGCTCCAAAGACCATAAACAATTACGTTTTTCATGTGACATGAATGTTGATGCAGACGTTACCGCGACAAATATCGTGGCCGATGCCAATGGTTGTTATCAATTTACATTGACGTTTAACGGCCAGCATGTGCAGGTACATTTGCCATTGGCTGGAATGCATCAAGTGAGTAATGCTCTTGCCGCGGCATCAATGTCGATTGCGTTGGGATTATCGCTTACTAACATTGCCCAAGGCTTTTATTTACTCATACCCGTAAAAGGGCGTATGCAGCCACATGAACTTGGCCGAGTGTTATTAATTGATGATAGTTATAACGCTAATCCAACATCCGTGAGTGCAGCAATTGATTGGTTGCAACAACGTGATGGATATCGTTGTTTAGTGCTGGGAGATTTAGGCGAATTAGGCGACAATGCCGCCCCTTTGCACGCTAGCATTGGAACGCAGGCTAAAAATGCAACAATCGAGGCGCTGTTTTGTTGTGGTCAGTTATCGGCCAATACCAGTGAAGCATTCGGTAGTGAGCATTTTCCAGCTCAAGAAGCATTGATCGTGGCATTAAAAAAACAGTTAGCAAGCACCACAGGTCATATCACAGTTTTAGTTAAAGGTTCCCGCAGCGCCGCCATGGAGCGAGTTGTGGACAGTTTATTAGATGCCTATGGGCGTGGGGAGTTAGTGTAAATGCTGGTTTATCTAGCCGAGTATTTAACCCAGTTTTATTCTGGGTTTAACGTTTTTTCATATGTAACGTTTCGGGCTATTTTAGGCTTGTTAACCGCATTGGTGTTTAGTTTGTGGTGGGGGCCGATATTAATTAAGCGCCTGCAAATGCTGCAAATTGGCCAAGTGGTTCGAAGTGATGGCCCTGAGTCACACTTTAGCAAACGTGGTACGCCGACCATGGGCGGCATAATGATCCTTGCGGGTATTTTTATCAGTGTGCTGTTATGGGGTGATTTATCTAACCGTTACGTGTTAGTTACCTTATTCGTATTAGCCACTTTTGGTGCGATTGGCTTTATTGATGATTACCGTAAAGTGGTAAAAAAAGATACTAAAGGCCTGATTGCTCGTTGGAAATATGCTCTACAGTCTATCGCTGCGTTAGTGGTGGCAGTGTTTTTATATAGCTCCTCGACCATGGGTGGGGAAACCCAATTAGTGGTGCCGTTTTTTAAAGATATTATGCCTCAGTTAGGCATGATGTTTATTGTTTTAGCGTACTTCACCATTGTTGGTGCGAGTAATGCGGTGAATTTAACAGATGGCTTAGATGGCCTAGCGATTATGCCAACCGTAATGGTCGCCGCAGCTTTTGCATTAATCGCTTACTTATCTGGTCATGCTCAGTTTGCCAGTTATCTACATATCCCTCATTTACCTTTAGCGGGTGAGTTAGTGATTGTGTGTACCGCAATGGTAGGCGCAGGTTTAGGTTTTCTGTGGTTTAACACTTATCCAGCGCAAGTGTTTATGGGCGATGTGGGTTCATTAGCACTGGGCGCAGCTTTAGGTGTGATTGCTATTTTAGTTCGCCAAGAAATTTTGCTGGTGATTATGGGTGGCGTTTTTGTTATGGAAACCGTATCGGTGATCCTGCAGGTGGGCTCATATAAATTACGCGGCCAACGCATTTTTCGTATGGCGCCGATCCATCATCATTATGAGTTAAAAGGGTGGCCAGAGCCGCGGGTTATTGTGCGTTTTTGGATTATCTCGTTGTTTTTAGTGTTACTAGGTCTTGCGACGTTAAAATTACGCTAAGCAATTAATAAAGGTCAGTATTATGCAAACTCAATACACGCACATTGTTTTAGGCTTGGGGGCTACAGGGCTCTCGGTCGTGCGTTTTTTAGCGACTAAAGGCATCAAACCTTTAGTGATGGACAGTCGTCGTCATCCGCCTGGTGCAGATACCTTGGCGCAAGAGTTTGCCGATATTGAGTTATTAGCCGGTGGGTTTGATTGTCGTTATTTAGTTCAGGCTAGCCAAATTATCATTAGCCCAGGTGTGCCTGTTGATACGCCTGAAGTGCGTGCGGCATTAGACATGGGCATTGAAGTGATTGGTGATATTGAGTTATTTGCCCGAGAGATAGCGGATAGAAAACCGTGTGTTGTTGGTATCACTGGGTCAAATGGTAAATCTACAGTAACGACCTTAGTATATGACATGCTGCTAACGGCCGGTAAGTCGGTGGCTATTGGCGGCAATATTGGTACGCCAGCGCTGGATTTATTGCCTCAAAATGCTGATTTTTTTGTACTTGAACTGTCGAGTTTTCAACTTGAAACCACTGCTTCGTTACATTGTATTGCGGCTACATGCCTTAATATTAGCGAAGATCATATGGATCGCTATAGCGACCTAAACTCCTACCGCGAAGCAAAGTTACGTTTATATCCACAAAGCCGTTTTGTCATGTATAACCGCGATGATGAATTAACTTATCCAATTGAACCAATGAATCAAAATAATTTTGGTTTAGGCGTGCCTGAAGGTGATGCGTGGGGATTAAGTGATGGCAAGATTTTTCATGGTGATAGCGAAATTATGAATCTAAATGAAGTGACCTTAATTGGCAGTCATAATCACGCTAACTTATTAGCCGCAATGGCATTAGCGGATGCTTGCGGGGTTGGTAAAGAGTCCATGATTGAAGTGGCTAAAACCTTTGCTGGTTTAAGCCATCGTTGTGAGCTTGTCGGTGTGAAACAAGGTGTGACGTACATCAATGACTCCAAAGCGACTAATGTTGGCGCAACAGTTGCCGCACTGGAAGGGCTTAACTCGCATTTAGGCGATTTATACTTGATCGCTGGCGGCGATGGTAAAGGCAGCGATTTTCGTCCCCTTGCAGAACCGCTTTCCAATATTACTCAATTGATTACCTTGGGCCGAGATGGGCGCAAAATAGCCAAATTAAAATCAGGAGCTATTGAGGTCACATCGATGGCTGAGGCCGTTGCAAAAGCCGCTGAGTTAGCATCGTCTGGTGATATCGTATTATTGTCTCCGGCGTGTGCCAGTCTAGATATGTATAAGAATTTTATGGCTCGCGGTGATGATTTTAGACAATGTGTGGAGTCATTAGCCGATGGCGAATAACGAGCAGCAACTGAGCTTGTTTAAACGGGGCCTTAATTGGACTTTACCCTCGTTATTATCAGGTGAACAAACACCTGATATGCCATTGTACGACCGTAGTTTTCTCGTCGCGATAGTCGGTTTGATGTGTTTTGGCTTTGTCATGGTGATGTCCGCGTCAATGCCTGAAGCAACTAAGCTGACAGGCGATCCATTTTATTTTATGTACCGCCATGTGCTCTATCTTGTTGGCTGTGTGGTGATTGCATTTGTGGTGCTTAAGTTCGAAGTCAGCTATTGGGAAAAAAATAGCGGCATGCTGATGCTTGGAGTACTGGTCTTATTGATCGCTGTGCTGTTTATTGGCACATCGGTAAATGGTGCGCGTCGATGGTTGTCTATTGGTCCCATTAGGATCCAAGTCGCCGAAATGGCCAAGTTTGTATTTATTGTTTACATGGCGGGTTACTTAGTTCGTCGTCATGGTGAATTGCGTGAAAACCGTAAAGGCTTTTACAAACCGATTGGCGTTTACGGTTTGTTCGCTGTGTTGATCCTATTACAGCCCGATTTGGGTACTGTGGTCGTGTTGTTCGTGTGTACTGTAAGCCTACTTTTTTTGGCTGGTGCTCGCATTACTGACTTTATGGTGTTGGTGTTACTAGGCGTAGCGACATTCGTATTGCTGGTGTTATTTGAGCCTTATCGTATGCGACGAGTGACTTCGTTTATGGATCCATGGGAAGATCCTTTCGGCAGTGGTTATCAGTTAACGCAATCGTTGATGGCTTACGGTCGGGGTGATTGGTTTGGTCAGGGGCTAGGTAACAGTATTCAGAAGCTTGCTTATTTACCAGAAGCGCATACTGACTTTATCTTTGCGGTGATCGGTGAAGAACTCGGGTTTATCGGTATTATTATGGTGTTATGCGCACTGTTTTTCATTGCTATTCGTGCGATTAGACTGGGTAATTTATGTTTGAAAATGCAACGTCCTTTTGAAAGTTATGTCGCTTATGGTGTAGGCATTTGGGTGTGTTTTCAGACAGTCGTTAATGTGGGAGCCAGTATTGGTATGTTACCAACCAAAGGTCTTACGCTGCCGTTTATTAGTTATGGTGGCAGTAGTTTGTGGATTATGACCGCTGCGGTGATGTTGCTCATTAGGATCGATCATGAACGTCGAGTTAGTTTGGTACAAGCTGTAAAAGGGAGAACAAGTTAATGAACAGTAATATTGGCCGTTCTCCTAAGATATTGATTATGGCTGGCGGTACGGGTGGGCATGTTTTCCCGGCACTAGCAGTAGCAAAGTACTTAGCTGACAAAGGTTGGCAAGTACGTTGGTTAGGTACAGCCGATCGTATGGAGGCTCGTCTCGTGCCACAGCATGGATTTGATATTGAATTTATCGATATTAAAGGTGTGCGGGGTAATGGGCTCATACGTAAGTTAGCGGCTCCGTTTAAAATTATACGTTCAATTATTCAAGCTAAAGCTGTGATTGATGACTTTCAGCCCGACGTCATTCTAGGGATGGGCGGGTTTGCCAGTGGCCCTGGTGGCGTGGCGGGTAAATTAGCTGGTATTCCGCTGGTGTTGCATGAGCAAAATGCCATTCCAGGATTAACCAACAAATTGCTGTCTAAGATTGCCAAAAAGGTTTTGTGTGCATTTCCTAATACCTTTGCCAGTGATGTGGCCAATGTGGAGGTGGTAGGCAATCCCATTCGCCAAGAGTTGATAGAGTTAGGCGAACACATTAAAACTCCACAAGCAGATGCGTTAAGGGTGCTAGTGGTGGGTGGCAGTTTAGGCGCAAAAGTATTGAATGACGTTATGCCAGCGGTGGTGGCTCATTTATGCAAATATCATTCACTGACAGTTTGGCACCAAGTGGGCAAAAACAACCAAGTAAGTGTCAAGGCTAACTACCAACAGCTTGGGCAGTCCGACAGTGTCAATGTTGCTGAATTTATTGATGATATGGAAGCCGCTTATCGTTGGGCTGATGTCGTAGTCTGTCGATCAGGTGCTCTTACTGTATCAGAACTGGCTGCTGTGGGCTTACCGAGTATTTTAGTGCCATATCCACATGCAGTGGATGATCACCAAACCGTAAATGCATCGGTACTTGTTGATGCTGGCGCAGGATTTTTATTACCACAAACCATTTTAAATGCAGATAATCTTGCGGAAAAGTTGCAGTTATTTGCTGAGAATAGACAAGAACTAGCCCAGATGGGGCTTAAAGCAAGAGGTGTAGCAGTATTAGATGCCACTGAACGAGTAGCAGATATTTGTGCCTCATTTGCGAGAAAGGGTTGAAATGACAAAGACAGAAAAATACGCACAGCTTCGTAGCATGATCCCTGAGATGAGACGGATCAAACGCATTCATTTTGTTGGCATTGGTGGTGCTGGCATGGGTGGGATTGCGGAAGTGCTAGTGAATGAAGGCTATCAAGTGAGCGGTTCGGATATTGCCATCAATAGTGTGACTGAACGTTTAGTCAGTTTGGGTGCGAAAATCATTATTGGCCATCAGGCCCAAAGTGTTGAGCAGGTTGATGTCGTCGTGGTTTCAACAGCGATTAACCAGCAAAATCCTGAGATTATCGCAGCCAAAGAATTACGTATTCCGATAGTACGTCGTGCAGAGATGCTAGCCGAGTTAATGCGCTATCGCCATGGTGTTGCCATTGCAGGTACTCACGGTAAAACCACCACTACCAGCTTAATTGCCAGTGTATATGGTCAAGCTGAACGCGACCCCACATTTGTCATCGGTGGCTTACTCAATAGTGCAGGTACCAATGCACGCTTAGGCACTAGTCGATACCTTATTGCTGAAGCAGACGAAAGTGATGCAAGCTTTTTGCATTTGCAACCAATGGTGAGTGTGGTCACCAATATTGAAGCCGATCATATGGATACCTATGGTGGTGATTTTGAAAAGTTGAAAACCACCTTTATTGATTTTTTACATAACCTGCCGTTTTACGGTGTAGCCGTTATGTGCATTGATGATGAGGTTATTCGCGAAATCATGCCGCGTATTGGCCGACAAGTTGTGACCTATGGTTTTAGTGACGATGCCGATGTACAGGCGATTAATTTTTCTCAAAACGGCCATCAGTCAAGCTTTACGGTGAAACGTCACAATAAAGAGAATCTCGATATTGTGCTTAATTTGCCAGGCGAGCATAACGTACTTAATGCATTAGCTGCGATTGCTGTTGCCAGTGAAGACGACATTGATGATAGCGCTATTGTGCAAGCGCTTGCACAATTTGAAGGTATTGGTCGACGTTTTCAGCATTTAGGTGAATTTGAAACACCTAATGGCAATGTGATGCTAGTAGATGATTACGGTCATCATCCAAGTGAAGTATTAGCAACGATTAAAGCGGCTAGGGCTGGTTGGCCAGATAAGCGCCTAGTTATGGCATATCAGCCGCATCGATACAGCCGTACCCGTGATTTATATGAAGATTTTGTCGATGTGTTGTCGCAAGTAGATTGTTTATTATTATTAGATGTTTATGCCGCTGGTGAAGCGCCTATTCCCGGTGCGGACGGACGCGCTTTATGTCGCTCTATTCGCTTACGTGGCCAGATAGACCCTATTTTTATTGCCAGTCCAGATCAGCTTGCCGCGGTATTGCCTGATGTATTGCAACATGGTGATTTATTCATGACCCAAGGTGCAGGTAATATTGGTAGTTTATCGAAAGAATTAGCTCAGAATAATCTGGGTTGTAAAGTACTTGCTGAAGAGTAATAAAGCGATTGATTTTTCACCAATTATTGCGTGTAAAAATCGAGCTTTAAACCTTCTGAATTGGTCTATATAATGACCGATCTTTTGGGATTAACTCCGGAACAATATCAGAGGCGGATTTAAGGTGTCGTGGAGCGATAAAGGGCGGCAACTAAAACATAAACTGGCTCGTGTTAATTGGTATTTTTGCACTGGCGTACTGTTTTTATGCAGTGTACTTGGCACCGTAGTATGGGGTGGGGTGAAATTGCATGATCTGCTCAATGATGCAGATGCATTACCAATTGAAGCGGTTGCCATTAAAGGCGAGCGAATTTATACCACCGATGACGAGATAAAGAACGCCTTGCAATCATTAATGCAAAGTAGTTTTTTTAGTGCCGATGTTGCGGATGTTCAAAAAGCATTAGAAGCTTTGCCGTGGGTTTATCATGCATCTGTTAGGCGTGAATGGCCGGCAAAGTTTAAGATCACTTTACAAGAGCAGCAAGCTGTAGCGCATTGGAATGAAGTGTCTTGGCTCAATACTAATGGTGAGGTTTTTGATGCGTTAGCGCATGCAGAACATGATACGTTACCTAAGTTATATGGCCCTGAAGGGGCTGAAATGGAAGTCTTGACCAGCTATAAGCAGTTAGATGAGTTATTGACGATAAACCAGTTTAAGTTGGCCAGTTTACGCCTAAGTCCACGTCATGCTTGGCATGCAGTATTGGCTAATGGGATTCAAATTGAACTTGGTCGAGAAGATAAAATGGCAAGGATACAACGCTTTATAAATGTGTATCCTACTTTGAAGCAAAGTGATAAACCCGTTGCAACCGTTGATTTACGTTACGATACCGGGTTCGCCGTAGGTTGGGATGATTCAGAAAAAGAGAGTCGACAATAAATGACCAAAAATCAGGAAAGAAACCTCATCGTGGGGTTAGATATAGGGACATCCAAAGTCGCAGTGATCATTGGCGAAGTATTACCTGATGGTGAAATTAGTGTCATTGGTTTAGGTAATCATCCTTCTCGCGGTATGGACAAAGGCGGCGTAAATGACCTCGACTCTATCGTACGCAGCGTGCAGCGAGCGTTAGATCAAGCAGAGCTTATGGCAGATTGTCAGGTTGCCTCTGTATATTTAAGCATTTCGGGTAAGCACATTGCTTGTCAAAATGAAAATGGCATGGTGTCGATTAACGACGAAGAAGTGACTCAGGAAGATGTTGACAACGTTATTCATACCGCGCGCTCGGTTAAGATCCCGACAGAACGTCGTATTTTACACGTATTGCCACAAGAATATTCTATCGATGTTCAAGACGGGATTAAGAGCCCAATTGGCATGTCGGGCATGCGTATGGAAGCGAAAGCGCATATCGTGACCTGTGCCAATGATATGGCCAAAAATATTACTAAGAGTGTTGAACGCTGTGGGCTAAAAGTTGACGATTTAGTGTTTTCTGGTATCGCCTCAGCAGATTCAGTGCTCACAAATGATGAGAAAGATTTAGGTGTGTGTATTGTTGATATTGGTGGTGGAACAACTGATATTGCTGTATATACCAACGGCGCATTACGGCATTGTGCGGTGATCCCAGTAGCGGGCAATCAAGTCACTAGTGACATCGCCAAGATATTCAGAACGCCCTTAACGCATGCAGAGCAAATTAAGGTGCAATTTGCCAGTGCCAGAAGTTCAACCGTCAGTCGTGAAGACAGTATTGAAGTACCATCAGTAGGTGGTAGACCTTCACGCAGCATGTCACGTCATACGCTGGCAGAAGTGGTAGAGCCAAGATACCAAGAATTGTTTGAGCTTGTGCTTAAGCAGTTACAAGATAGCGGATTAGAAGATCAAATTGCTGCAGGGATTGTACTTACCGGAGGAACGTCATCGATATCGGGTGCCGTTGAAATTGCAGAAGCAACCTTTGGTATGCCAGTTCGTGTTGCCTCTCCGCTACCAGTTAAAGGATTATACGAATATGTGGATCAACCAATCTATTCTACCGGAATAGGGTTGCTTCATTATGGCGCAAGGCGAGTTATCGAACGACAGTTCGAGCGACCTGAGCGACAAGGGGTTACCAGCTTTTTGAATCGGGTCAAAAGTTGGTTTAAAGGTGAATTTTAATAACGCAGACAAACGGAGATCAGACAATGTTTGAGATCATGGATACACATTCAGACGAAGCGGTGATTAAAGTCATCGGCGTCGGTGGCGGCGGCGGAAATGCTGTCGAACATATGGTAAAACACAGCATCGAAGGTGTTGAATTTATCGTCACAAATACAGATGCACAAGCACTACGTAAATCAAGTGCGGGTTCAACTATCCAGCTAGGGCGCGATGTTACTAAAGGCCTTGGTGCTGGCGCAAATCCTGATGTCGGTCGTCAAGCTGCTGAAGAAGATCGCGAGAACATTCGTGCAGCAATAAAAGGGTCTGACATGATCTTTATCGCTGCAGGCATGGGCGGTGGTACCGGTACCGGTGCTGCACCAGTCGTGGCTGAAATTGCGCGTGAAGAAGGTATTCTAACGGTTGCTGTTGTGACTAAGCCTTTTCCTTTTGAAGGGAAAAAGCGTATGGCATATGCAGAACTTGGTATTGCTGAATTAGCTAAACATGTGGATTCGTTAATTACGATCCCAAATGAAAAGTTATTAAAAGTATTGGGTCGTGGTACATCACTACTTGATGCCTTTGCTGCAGCTAACAACGTATTACTGGGTGCCGTTCAAGGTATTGCAGAGCTTATTACTCGCCCAGGTCTTATTAACGTCGATTTCGCCGATGTGAAAACAGTGATGTCTGAAATGGGTAATGCCATGATGGGTACTGGTGTTGCTCGTGGTGATGATCGCGCAGAAGAAGCTGCAGAAGCTGCTGTTGCCAGTCCATTACTAGAAGATATCGATTTAGCCGGTGCTCGTGGCGTGCTAGTTAACATTACTGCTGGTATGGATATCACTATTGAAGAGCTTGAAACAGTGGGTAACCATGTTAAAGCTTATGCATCTGATAACGCTACTGTTGTTGTTGGTGCTGTGATTGATCCTGAAATGAGTGATGAATTACGTGTAACTGTTGTTGCTACTGGTATTGGCGCTGAGAAAAAGCCAGACATTCAGCTAGTGTCTAAGCCTGTTGCTCGTCCAGAACCTGTTGCGATAGAACCTCGTCCTGAACCCGTTGATGAAGTTGTATCACAACAAAGCTATGCTGCGCCAAAAGGTAATGCTGTACCACAGCCTCAACCAGCGCAACGTACTGATGCTGATTATCTTGATATTCCAGCATTCTTACGTAAGCAAGCGGATTAATAGACGGATAAAACGCAATGTTTAGCGTGACTAATGAGCGTGATGTGCTGATAAAGGTTATTTTGTAAACAGGTTTACAATTTGCAACGTATTTGGCGTTTTTTTTGTGAAAAACTAAATTTATGGTAGCATGTTGTACCAGTTATGCATGATAGCCTGAGGCTATTATTGCAACTATTTGTTTAATATTGATATTTATGGGCTACTGAATGATTTTTCAAAGAACTGTTCAAAAGATGGTGAAGAGCACTGGTGTCGGATTACATTCTGGCAACAAGGTGACTCTGTGCATTAAGCCCGCACCAGTAAATTCAGGGATTGTACTCAAGCGTACCGATCTTAGCCCTGCTGTGTCTATTCCAGCCAAGGCAGATATGGTTCGTGAAACCACAATGTGTACTGCCCTTGTCAATGATGCTGGTATTCGAATATCAACTATTGAGCATTTGTTCGCAGCACTTGCTGGCTTAGGCATCGATAATGCTATTATCGAAGTCGATGCACCAGAAATCCCGATTATGGATGGCAGTGCAAGCCCTTTTGTGTTCTTACTGCAAAGCGCAGGTATTAAAGAACAAGCTGCAGCGAAAAAATATATAAAAATTACTAAGCCTATTCGTGTTGAAGATGGTGATAAATGGGCCGAGTTAAAACCTTTTAAAGGCTTTAGAGTTGATTTTAAAATTGACTTTGCTCACCCTGAAATTGCCCGCAGTCAACAACACATGGTGATGGATTTTTCGACATCAGCGTTTGTAAAAGACATTAGTCGTGCCAGAACATTTGGTTTTATGCGGGATATTGAATACCTACGTGCAAATAATCTTGCATTAGGTGGCAGCATGGAAAATGCCGTTGTACTTGACGAATATCGTGTATTAAACCCTGATGGTCTGCGTTATGAAGACGAATTCGTTAAGCATAAAATTCTTGATGCATTTGGTGACTTATATGTTGCTGGTCATGCAATTGTTGGTGAATTTTCGGCTTACAAAACGGGTCATGCGTTAAACAACCAACTTGTGCGTGCATTACTTGCTCAGCAAGAAGCATGGGAGTTAGTCAGCTTTGACAAAGAGGCTGATGTGCCTGTCAGCTTCATGGTTCCAGGTGCGTTGGCGCACGTTTAACCCGTTAAGATTGCCTATTACGGCTGGCTAATGCAGCCAGCCGTTTTAGTTTTTCACCTAGAGAACCATCGACATGTTCTGCTAATGCTTCAATATGCTGTGCTGCAGTGGTGCTGATCACATTTTGATTAGTTTGAGATTGTGGTTTTGCTAAGGCAAGCCCAGGATTGACTTTCACCTCAATAGCAGTAAGCATCGGAAGTGTGTCAGTTTGAAGCTGTTTTAATAGCTTCTGCTTTTGAAAGTTTATTCTAGCAGCCCATGCTGCGGATGTCGTTTCAATAACAAGAACACCCTGGCGGAGATTAGCGACTTTTAGCTGCTCAGCCACAGGGCCACTTAATGTCTGTTTTACATAACGATTCAGATTATTAAGTAGTTCTGCTTTCTCGGCCAGTTCAGGCAGTCTCCCAGACAAATGGACTAAATTGCTGAGATCTTGAGGGGGCTTTTTCATATGATAATAAGATGGCTGAATTAGGCTATGAGTGTAACAGTTTTTATCCAAGGTCGAAATGGTGTAACGCGCTGGCAACCAAGTAAGCGTTGGTTACTCCTACCTATTATTCTAATGGCCACCGGCACAGGAATATATCAATACAGCACTGAGCGTTTTGCTAACCAACAAGCGAAAGTTGATGAAAATAAGCAGCTACGCCAACAGCAAAAGCAACAAGTTGTAGAACTCAAAACTGCAACTGAAACCCAGCTAGCATCTTTAGTCACTCACGTGGCAAAACTGCAGGCCAAAATCACCCGACTTGAAGCCCTTGGGCAGCAAGTAGCGCAAAATAACCTCCTTGATGACCAATTTGATTTCTCTACAGAAGTCGGTATCGGCGGATTGAGCGAAATCGGCAATGGTGTCGAATTAAGTCAGCTTATCGATGAAATGAATAAGCTGGCATCTAGAATTGATAATAATAACGTTCAGCTATCCCTACTTGAAACAGTAGCATCTAATCTCCATATAGATGAAGAGCGTTATATATCAGGGCGGCCAATCGATAAAGGTTGGTTATCTTCGCCCTATGGTTTACGAAATGACCCTTTTAGCGGCCGACGAACAATGCATAAAGGCATTGATTTTGCCGGCAAAGAAGGGGCGGATGTTACAGCTACTGCTGCAGGCGTTGTAACATGGTCAGGAAGAATGCTTGGATATGGTGAGTTAGTCGAAATAGATCATGGTAATGGTCTTCGCACTCGCTATGGACATAATAAATCTCTGTCAGTAAACGTAGGTGACGTGGTTGCCAAAGGCGATAAAATTGCCAGTATGGGAAGCACAGGCCGTTCAACCGGCCCCCATGTGCATTACGAAGTGCTGCGTGGTAAACAACAAATAGATCCACAGAAATACGTTTACCGCAAAGCAAGTTAATAATATTAACGGTTAATGCGCTCAAATGAGCCAAACCTACAACAGATAAGTGATTAAGATGTTAGGCAAACTACTGACAAAAGTATTCGGAAGTCGCAACGACCGCACCCTGAAAAGTCTTGGAAAAATTGTTGTTCAAATTAATGCATTAGAAGCAGATTACGAAAAGCTTTCTGATGAAGAACTGAAAGCGAAAACGGCAGAGTTCCGTGCACGTTTAGAAAATGGCGAAACGTTAGATGACATCATGGCAGAAGCATTTGCTGTTGTTCGTGAAGCATCAAAGCGTGTGTTTGATATGCGCCATTTTGATGTGCAGTTACTTGGCGGCATGGTACTCGACAGTAATCGCATTGCTGAAATGCGAACCGGTGAAGGTAAAACACTTACGGCAACTTTGCCTGCTTACCTTAACGGCATAACGGGCAAAGGTGTTCACGTTATTACCGTGAACGATTACTTGGCAACCCGTGATGCTGAGAATAACCGTCCACTGTTTGAGTTTTTAGGATTAAGCGTCGGTATAAACATCGCGGGTTTAGGTTCATTCGAAAAGAAAGAAGCTTACAACGCAGATATTACCTACGGTACCAATAATGAATTCGGTTTCGACTATCTTCGCGACAACATGGCATTTTCGCCACAAGAGCGTGTTCAGCGACCATTGCACTATGCCCTTATTGATGAAGTCGATTCAATTTTAATTGATGAAGCGCGTACACCACTGATTATTTCCGGTGCCGCAGAAGACAGCTCTGAACTCTACGCTAAAATTAATTTATTGATCCCAAGCCTTATTGCTCAAGATAAAGAAGACACCGAAGATTATGTTGGCGAAGGTGACTACAGTATTGATGAAAAAGGCAAACAGGTCCATTTAACTGAACGTGGTCAAGAGAAAGTTGAACTGCTTTTAATTGAAAAAGGTATGTTAGCCGAAGGCGACTCGCTTTACTCTGCAACGAATATTTCGCTATTGCATCATGTTCATGCAGCACTTCGCGCACATACCTTGTTTGAAAAAGATGTCGATTATATTGTTCAAGATGATGAAGTCATCATTGTCGACGAACATACAGGCCGTACTATGCCTGGACGTCGCTGGTCTGAAGGCTTACATCAAGCAGTGGAAGCTAAAGAAGGCGCTAAAATCCAGAATGAAAACCAAACTCTGGCTTCTATCACTTTCCAAAACTATTTCAGACAGTATGAAAAACTTGCCGGTATGACCGGTACAGCTGACACTGAAGCATTTGAATTTCAGCATATATATGGCTTAGACACGGTTGTTGTTCCGACAAACCGTCCAATGGTCCGTAATGATATGGCCGATTTGGTCTATCTTACTGCGCCAGAGAAATATGCCGCGATTATTAAAGATATCGAAAGTTGCCGCGAACGTGGTCAACCAGTATTGGTGGGTACGGTATCTATTGAGCAATCAGAACTGCTTAATACGTTATTGAAAAAAGCCAAAATCCCTCATAGCGTGCTCAATGCTAAATTCCATGAAAAAGAAGCTGAGATCGTTGCTCAAGCGGGTAGTTTAGGTGCAGTAACAATTGCAACTAACATGGCTGGTCGTGGTACAGATATCGTATTAGGCGGTAACTGGAACATGGAGATTGAAGCACTAGATAATCCTACCGCAGAACAGAAAGCCAAGATTAAAGCCGATTGGAAGATTCGTCATGATGAAGTGGTTGCTGCAGGTGGTTTACACATCCTAGGGACAGAACGTCACGAATCTCGTCGTATCGATAATCAGTTACGAGGTCGTGCTGGTCGTCAAGGTGATGCGGGTTCTTCACGTTTCTATTTGTCGATGGAAGATAGCTTGATGCGTATATTCGCATCTGACCGTGTATCAGGCATGATGAAGAAGCTTGGCATGGAAGAAGGTGAAGCCATCGAACATCCATGGGTATCACGTGCTATTGAAAATGCGCAGCGTAAAGTAGAAGCGCGTAACTTTGATATTCGTAAGCAGCTACTTGAATATGATGATGTGGCTAATGATCAACGCCAAGTTGTCTATGCACAACGTAATGAGTTAATGGATGCTGAGAGTATCCAAGATACAATTCAGAATATTGAACAAGATGTGATCAGCGGAATCGTCGATCAATATATTCCACCGCAATCACTTGAAGAACTGTGGGATGTATCAGGACTTGAACAACGCCTTGGTAACGAGTTTGGTCTAAAGCTAACGATTCAAAAATGGTTAGATGAAGATGACAATCTGCATGAAGAGACGCTACGCGAACGGATCTTATCTTCATGGAGTGATTTATATAAAGCTAAAGAAGAAATGGTCGGTGCACAAGTATTACGTCAATTTGAAAAAGCGGTAATGCTACAAACGCTAGATGGCCTTTGGAAAGAACATTTAGCGGCTATGGATCATTTGCGCCAAGGTATTCATTTACGTGGCTATGCACAAAAAAATCCAAAGCAAGAATATAAGCGTGAATCGTTTGAGTTATTTCAACAACTGCTTGAAACACTAAAAAATGACGTGATAAGTGTATTGTCTAAAGTACAAGTCCAAGCACAATCAGATGTTGATGAAATGGAGCAACGTCGCCGTGATGAAGAAGCAAAGATTAAACTGGCTTATCAACACGCATCAGCAGAAGCATTAAGTGATACTGCAGAGCAGCAAGTCGAGGCTCCTAGAACAGTGATCCGTGAAGGCGAGAAAATAGGCCGTAACGATCCATGCCCATGTGGTTCAGGACAAAAGTACAAACAATGTCACGGTAAACTCAGTTAACTCTCGGTTCACTATTGATGTTAGATAAAAAAGGTAGCGATTATTCGCTACCTTTTTTTGTTTCTAGTTTCATAAAATACACTGCCAAATTAGCCTTCTGTGGATAACTTTGGGGGTAAATAGTGGGTATCATGTAGTTAAGTCGTCAAATGGAAAAAAGATCATAAAAAGATCATTTTTTTGCACAAAAGCGCTTGCACTAAATCTTAAGCTGCCTATAATGCGCATCCACTGACACGGCAGACAGCGAAAGCAAAAACCGGTTAGCGTTATGAGCAACCACCTAGTGGTGTTTATAACAGGCAAAAAGAAGTTTGAAAAAACACTTGACGCCATAAAGGGATTGCGTAGAATACGCAGCCCAAGCCAACGACCTAGCGTCTTACGGCGATGTCTGAAAAATCGACATCACGCTCTTTAACAATTTATCAAGTAATCTGTGTGGACATTCACAGGTATTGAGTTATTCGAAATTGTCTTCTGTTCTTTGGAATGTTGGCAATCAAAAAATTTACACTCAATGCAACGATGAATGTTCATAGTAATATGTACAAAGACTTGTTTCGCTTCGGTGAGATAAGCAATCAGAATTCATCGAGCCGAATCGCAAGATTCAAAAAACTTTAATTGAAGAGTTTGATCATGGCTCAGATTGAACGCTGGCGGCAGGCCTAACACATGCAAGTCGAGCGGTAACACAAGGGAGCTTGCTCCTGAGGTG